>NZ_LJOU01000002.1:0-120732 GCF_001672085.1 Anabaena sp. AL93
AACGGTGGTCTGCTTGCGATAAGATATGTGTTAACCAGATCACTGCTACATTCCCCAAGCTTTGTCCTCGCCAATTTCCATGGGTGGGGAAGTTTTTATCTATTAGCTTTTGTACACCCATCCGTTCTATCTGTGTGAGTAGTACGGGTATGTCATCTACTCGTTCGTTTGTAATTATGGATTCAGTTGCCATAACGTCGAACATATACTTACTTAGCTTATTTTGTATAACCTGTCTCTGATTATACTTTTATCTGCACATTTTTCCTAACTCCCTAAAAAATGGGCGAACCGGGAGTCATAATTACTCATTCTCTGAATGTATTTCTCAAGATAGGGTTGGTAGATTGAGGACACAAGTATGTAAATCAATTTTCAACTATTTATTACTCGGATACTAGAAGATAATTTGTCTGGTAGATTACATAAATTCCAGATTATCAAGTATTATGTGTAATTGAAGTATTGTAAAATACTATTTACATCAGGTAAAACCAAAGGATATAGTTAAGTAAGCTTGAATAGAATTAACCAAGTCTGTAAATAGAATATTTGTTTATAAATTGAGAAGTTATGTATAGTATTAGTGTAAATTCATCGGTTATAGCCGTATCTGAACCAGGAGGATTATATCAATCTCAAACAAAGTTGTCCCAATGGGTTGAAGTGCTTGTAGATTGTCCAGGATGTTCAGATTTATTTACCTATAAAATACCGGAACAGTTAGAAATCAAACCAGGGGATATTTTAAGTGTTCCTTTTGGTGCAACACAGGTAGGTGCGATCGCTATTCGCTTATTAACTCAACCTAATCTAGATATTCCCTTAGAAAAAATTCGAGAAGTTGAAGATGTGGTTAGTGAAGGGTTTTTTCCTGCTGGCTATTGGATATTACTTAACCGAGTTGCAGCTTATTACTATACACCTCTAATTCAAGTTATTCGCGTCGCATTACCACCAGGATTATTAGGAAGATCACAACGTCGTCTGCGGTTAACTCCCTTGGGTAGAGAAAATCTTTCTATTTACATTAGCCCTACAGCCCAGCAAGTAATCACACTTTTACAAAAAACGCCGACAGCAGACTACAGTTATCACTACATTCAACAAAAAGTTAAAGCTGCATATCGAGGTATTCGGGAATTAATTCGTTTGGGATTAGCAGAAAACTATTTAGAACCGCCACGACTAACCCAACCTAAATTACAAAAAGCTGTCACACTTTTGGATAATCATGATGACGATTTAACAACCCGTCAAAAAGAAATTGTGGAAGTTTTACGCCGACAAGGCGGGGAAATGTGGCAAAGTGAATTATTGCAACTTTGCGCTACTAGCACGTCTACGCTGAAAGCCTTAGTAGATAAAGGCTATATAGTCATTGAAGACAGAGAAATATTACGCCAAGAACAAGGACCAACAGTAGCCGGAGATTGGGCTAAATCCTTAACACCAGCCCAAAATAACGCCCTAGAAACGATTAATTCTTTAACTGGATTTACTCAAGTATTGTTACATGGGGTGACAGGTTCAGGAAAAACAGAAGTATATTTACAAGCCATATCACCTTTACTCGCACAAGGAAAATCCGCCCTTGTTTTAGTTCCCGAAATCGGACTCACCCCCCAACTCACGGACAGATTCCGCGCCAGATTTGGAAACAAAGTCCACGTTTATCACAGCGCCCTTTCCGACGGTGAACGTTACGACACTTGGCGACAAATGCTCACAGGAGAGCCACAAATCATCATTGGGACTCGCAGTGCCATTTTCGCCCCTTTGCCCAATTTAGGCTTAATTATCCTGGACGAAGAACACGATAGCAGCTTTAAACAAGATTCCCCCATTCCTACTTACCACGCCCGCACTGTCGCTCAATGGCGAGCCGAATTAGAACATTGTCCCCTTATTTTAGGTTCAGCAACTCCTTCTTTAGAAAGTTGGGTGAGTAGAAATCATCAATATTTATCGTTACCAGAACGGATTAACTCCCGTCCATTACCACCTGTGGAAATTGTGGATATGCGTCAAGAGTTAAAAGAGGGAAATCGGTCTATTTTTAGTAGAAAGTTGCAAAATGCACTGCAACAATTGGAAGAAAGACAACAACAGGGAATATTATTTATTCACCGACGGGGACATAGTACCTTTGTCTCTTGTCGCAGTTGTGGTTATGTGTTGGAATGTCCCCATTGTGATGTTTCTCTAGCTTATCATCATGTGGAAGCGGGAGCGCCAGAATTATTGCGCTGTCATTATTGTAATTATGGGCGTTTACATCCTCCCCATTGTCCTGAATGTAGTTCCCCTTATTTGAAATTTTTCGGTAGCGGTACTCAACGGGTAGCACAGGAATTAACTAAACAATTTCCCAATTTGAAAATAATTCGCTTTGATAGCGATACAACTACAAAGAAAGGTTCGCACCGTGAACTCCTAACTAGATTTGCTAACGGTGAAGCGCATTTATTAGTGGGAACACAAATGCTAACTAAAGGGTTAGATTTACCCCAAGTTACCCTTGTGGGTGTCGTCGCTGCGGATGGATTATTGCATTTATCTGATTATCGCGCCAATGAACGCACATTTCAAACTCTGACTCAAGTTGCAGGAAGGGCGGGAAGAGGGGATGATCCAGGTAGGGTAATTGTCCAAACCTATACCCCAGAACATCCGATTATTGAAGCGGTACAAAAACATGATTATCAATCTTTTTGTGATGCAGAGTTAGCACAAAGACAAGCTCTGAATTATCCTCCCTATGGGAGATTAATTTTATTGCGGTTAAGTAGTTTAGATCCGATTCAAGTCCAAAATACAGCCCAAATCATTGCTACATTTTTAAACGATAAGGAAGGGTTTGAGATATTAGGACCCGCACCTGCTAGTATTTTACGAGTAGCTAACCGTTATCGCTGGCAAATATTACTCAAGTTTGCTCCTGATGCTTTACCTAATTTACCAGATTGGCCAGAAGTGCGATCGCTCATCCACTCTTCTGTTAGTCTAACAATTGATGTAGATCCCATTAATATCATGTAATCGGGGAAAATATTATCCAAATATTATGGCAGATTTGGGTTATCTAGCGATCGCTGTTTAAATTAGTGGATACTACAGGAGCGATCGCTGCTATTATGGCTACTTATTGGTAATTTTTCAGCCAAGTTTCTAAATCTGTAACTGAAGTAAAGTCTAATAAAGCCTCTCCTAATTCTTCAAGTTTCTCCACAGATAATTGCTGGACTTTTTGAATTAATAATGAATCAATTTCCCCAACTCGGCGATTTAAGAGACGGATAATTAGACGTTGTTCTCCCTCTTGTTTAGCAAGTTCTCTGTCTTGTTGGTAAAGTGGTGCTAATCGCATAATCAACTCCTGATCTTCTGTTTGTGAACTTTGATTGATTTTTAAGTTTTTCTGGAGGTTATAGAGTAGTTCTAAGGTGATTTTGACGTAAGGTTGATTTAATGGTAACGCAGCTAATTCATCAATGGCTCGTTTTTGGACTGTACCTCTACCTAAAAGTCTTAACCATAGTGTTTCTGGAGTTTGGGGTAATTGATGAATGACAACAATTGCGGTGTGTAAGGATTTTGTTGGGTAAATTGTCAGAATCAGGATATCCAGGATTAAAGGATGAACAGGATGAAAACCAGAGATTTTATCACCAATCATCAATTACTTTAAAGATATCTTAGATGCTGCCAGATCCCCGACTTCTTTAAGAAGTCGGGGATCTATTCTATGCTATTATCTACTTGACTAAATCTAAAGTTTTCTGTATTATGGACGAAGCACTCATCAAGCATCCGAAAATCTAAAAAAATATTTTTTATCGCTCCACTCCGTTACGCTAGGGAAGGGAAAAATAAAGAGCGCAAAGCGCAAAAGAGCAAGAGTGCAAAGGGCTACTAAGTCCTCGCCGCACCACTACACACAACCCGAAAACCAACATTGAGGAAGTTGAAGTCGAGATTGTAGTAGTAGCGAAAAGCAGAACGGCAAAGTTCAGGATCGTTGTACCACGAACCACCGCGCAGCAGTCTAGACTCACTGTTTTTATCTAGCCAGGCGCTACCATCAGCGGGAGCATTTATATAATTTTTGTGCCACTCATCTTCGCACCATTCCCATACATTACCACACATATCGTATAAACCGCAAGGGTTAGCAGGAAATTTTCCTACTTCTGTGGTTTTTCCTCGATATTCTCCTTTTGCACCACCACCATAGGTGTAGTTACCATCATAATTTGCTAACTCTGTGGAAATTATTTCCCCAAAATAAAAGGGTGTAGTAGTTCCTCCACGACAAGCATATTCCCATTCGGCTTCACTAGGTAAGCGATAGGTTTGATTTGTCTTGAGGGAGAGTCTGGCGCAAAATTCTTGAGTATGATTCCACGATACACGCTCAACTGGCAGATTATCACCTTTAAACCTCGATGGATCAGATTCTAAATCAATCTTAACCTTGGGTAAAGCAGCTACAAGTCGCCATTGTTTTTGAGTGACTGGATATTTACCCATGAAAAACGAGGGAACGGTAACTTGATGCTGTGGACTTTCTGAAGAAATTGGGCTTTCGTCACTTTCTGGAGAACCCATTAAAAAAGTTCCTCCAGGAATATGTACCATTTCCAGAAATACACCATTTCCTAAATCTTGGGTAAAATACTCGGCACTTTTGGTAATACGTTTAATTCCTGTACCATTCTTATTTATCTGAGCAGTTTCAAACTGGAAAGTCTTTAACTGATAACCAGATTTATTTTTTTCTGCTTCTGCTTCTCGCTGACGTTGCAATCTTTCTGCTTCTTGCTGCAATCTTAGTTGTTCGGCTGCTTCTGCCTCTCGTTGGCGTTGCAATCTGTCTGCTTCTTGCTGGAATCGTAATTGTGATAATTCTTTTGCTCGTTGCTGAAGTTGCAATGCTTCCGCTTCTCGCTGCTTTTGTATCTGAAGCTGTTTTTGATATTCTGCTTCTTTAACAGATGTAATTTCTAACTCAATTGATACTACATCCTCATCTCTCAAACCTAAAACATCTTGCTGATAATCTTTAAGTATATTTAAAATATGTTCATCCAGAGGATATTTTTGCTCAACAGCTTTAGCAAAAGCTTGTTTGTAACTTTGCAAATTTGCTAACCGTCTACAAAAAGGTTCGAGAAATTCTGTTTCTATTTCTTCGGCTTTTGTATCTGTGATTCCCAGAATTTTCCGTTTTGGCTTTAAGACTAAAAAAGCCAATTCATTTAGTTCACCATTTGGAGCATATTGTTCAACCAATTTGCGATACTCTGCTTCTGGATTTTTGGGAGCATAGGCCAATAAAATATTGTATCCTTCCTTGTCCAGAATGATATCCGGTGTCATGTTAGGCTTCACCGCTTGGACTTTTGATTTAGCGTAAGTGTGTAGTTCTTGGACATGAATATTGCCATCGTTATCTGTATCTGCTGCACCTGTCTCAATTCCCTCAACTAAATATTGAGTATAGAGGGAAAGTGTTGCACCTTCTTGTGCAAAGGAAGTTTGAGTTGCACCAGAAGATGTAAGCACAACTCGTCCTTCTGCACCTAATTGCTTTTTGATATCTACTCCAATACTTTTTGTGTGCCAACCATTAGCAAAAGCACCACTATAACAAGCATCTAAAATTAAAATTTGCCGTTTGGAATAACAACTTTTTGATTGTGTTTGAATAAAATTTGCATCTACAGCAGTGGCTTCAAAGTCATCTTTTGCTGTGTTGCGAGTTGCTAAATAGAGATGATTATCATCATTAGTAATTCCATGTCCAGAAAAATAGAATAATAATAAATCTTCTTTACCTGCGTTCTTAAACAGCTTTTGAATTCCTATTCTCATAGCTACTGAATCAGGATTCAGCAGCCGTTCTACCTGTGCGAAATTTCCCAAGTTGGGATTTTGCAAAACTCGTTCCATAGCCTGGACATCATTGAGTGCAGATAATAGGGGTGGGATACCTGCACCATACTCACTTACTCCAATCAGCAGCGCTATTTTTTTAGCCATTGTCACCACCCATTGCGGCTAATAGGTCTTTGGCTATTTTTTCGCTTTCTAGCAGTTCTTGGCGGCTTTTGGCTTTGATACTGACTTCTTTATCACCAACTTTGACAGTGATTTCCAGGGATTGATCTTTCAGGCGATCGCCTAAAAAGCTCAAAAATGTTTTAATATTTTTCATACTGACTTGTGCTGTCAGCACTCCGATCAAAGTTGCAAAACCTGGCTTACTTCCTGCTTCTGGGTTAAAATCTTCAGCACGGTCTACTTTTTCTACTTCATCCGAATCCCGCAATTCCCGCAGTAGCTTACTTGCTATTTTTAGCCGTCTCTCATCATCTAATTCTGGGTCATCAATAGCAAAAGTAAATTGAATTGTGCGATTATCCGTCATATTCACCCCCAGAGTCTTAATTATATTTTTAATACTAAACTATACAGTGCAATTCTCCACTTTACTGTGAAAAAAGGTGGTAATTTTTAGATTTAAAAGTAGTGCATTTCCCATAACCTTTGTAGAGACGTTCTATGGAACGTCTCTACGGAGATTTCAAATCACTCTTAACTCCCTACTTTCAACTTCCCATAGGCATAACGAGTTAAACTACCCTCATTGAGATTATTCCACGCATACATCCGATCTCTAAAAGGTTTCCATTGTTCATAAACAGCTTTAAAATCAGGGTCTTTAGCCGCAAATTCATCATATAAAGCAAAAGAAGCTTTTTCCGCTGCTTCCAAAATTTCTTGACTATAAGCACGCACTTGAGTACCTGTTTTTAATAGTCTTTCCAATGCTTCACCATTACGAGCATCATAACGAGCTAACATTGTTGTATTCGACTGATATGCAGCCGTTTCTAATGCTGCTTGGTATTGGGGTGGTAACTTTTCCCATTCGTCCAAATTAACTTGTACTTCTAAAGTTGGACCTGGTTCCCACCAACCTGGATAATAATAAAATTTAGCGACTTTATTTAAACCTAATTTTTCATCATCGTAGGGTCCCACCCACTCAGCCGCGTCAATAGCACCTGTTTGTAGCGCTTGGAAAATTTCCCCACCAGGAAGAGTCTGTACAGTTACTCCCAATTTAGCCATAACTTGCCCGCCTAAACCGGGAATCCGCATTTTTAAGCCCTTGAGATCATTAAGTGTTTTGACTTCGTTGCGAAACCATCCCCCCATTTGTGTCCCCGTATTTCCCGCAGGAAATTGAATCACATTAAATTTGCTGGCGTAAATTTCCCGCAGTTTGGTTAAACCTCCACCTTCATATAACCAAGCGTTTTGTTGTTGGGCATTGAGTCCAAATGGTACTGATGTACCAAATCCTAAAGCGGGACTTTTACCGATATAGTAATAAGCGGCTGTATGTCCAGCTTGGACTGCACCTTGGGAAACCACATTGAGAACTTCTAAACCGGGGGCTATTTCTCCAGCCGCACGGGGTTCGATGATAAATTTGCCGTTAGTGAGAACTTTGACGCGCTCTGCTAAAACCTGCGCCCCGCCAAAAATAGTTTCTAAAGACAATGGCCAACTTGTAGCCATTTGCCATTTAACTATCGGCAGATTACTGGTGTCTGTTTGACCTGTGGCTGCTTGATTTTGCGCCTTTTGACAACCACCAACAATTGCTACTCCTGTAGCTGCGATCGCACTTTGAGATAATCTGTTAACAATAGCTCGACGTTTCATAAAAATGAATATTAGTAAGATTTACCTACAATATCATAATCCTGTAAAATTTTAGCCACTACAGGGTAGGTTGATGTTAAAATTTTTCGTGGAGATTAGGCACGGGGAAAAAAGGTTTTAGACTTGTTTACTTTTCCTTGTACAGTTTGATTCTATGGTGCTGATACACTTAAAACTTATTATTTCTTATAATTTTGCCAATTGCTGATCATTTCAGATTAGTATAAAAATATTAAGTAATTTCTAACTAAATTTAACGGCTATGTTAGAAACTGTTTTGGCTGAACCTAGCATTAAACTGCCACCCACCCAGGCAGAACTTCCTTGTGATGATGGTATCCCCATGGAGACACAAAGACATAAATTACAAATGGATATTTTAATTGATACCATTCAGCCTTGGTTAGATCAAAGGACTGATGGATATGTAGGTGGCAATATGTTTGTTTACTACAGTTTAGCACAATTAAAAAATCAAGATTTTCGCGGTCCAGATTTTTTTGCTGTTTTAGGTGTACCAAAAACAGAACGATTGTCTTGGGTAGTTTGGGAAGAAGGAAAACCCCCAGATGTGGTAATTGAATTACTTTCAGAAACCACAGCTAACAATGATAAAAATCAGAAAAAACTGATTTATCAAAATCAAATGCGGGTTTCTGAATATTTTTGGTATGACCCGTTTAACCCCAATGATTTTGCAGGTTTTGATCTGAATAGTGGTGCATATCAACAGATTGCTCTAAATGAGAAAAATCAATTGGTAAGCAAAGTTTTAAATTTAGCTTTAGTGCGTTGGGAAGGTAATTATAGAGGCGTTGATGCCACTTGGTTACGCTGGGCAACTTTGGATGGTGAGTTGTTTCCCACTTCTCAGGAAATGGTAATAATTACACAACAAAGAGCAGATGAAATAGAACAAATTGCAGAACAAGAAAAACAACGTGCAGAACAAGCTGAATTGCAATTAAGACAAGTTGCTATTAAGTTGTTACAGAATGGAATGTCCATAGAACAAGTGGCACAATTGACAAATTTGGATATTTTGGAGGTGGAACAATTGATGAATTAATAGTAAAAATTCACTAAAGTTTTTCTCGTTCCCATACTCTGTATGGGAATGAATTCCAGAAGGCTCTGCCTTCAATAACAGCAGAGGCAGAGCCTCCGTCAGGGCATTCCCAGTCAGAGACTGGGAACGAGATAACGAGATAAAAACACTGGGGAAATTTCTGAGTCTGTTTTAACAGACTTGAGCTATTAGACAGGGAATTTATTCCCTGGCTGACTGGCTGACTGTATTATCAGGTCTTGCCTTTAATTTATTATGTTGTATGCGTAACTCAAAAAGATTTGCTTTAATCAGTAAGCTATTAAGATTTTCTCAGTTTATTGACAATGGTGCTGATAAATTGGGATGGTTATCGAATTGGCTGGTTTTGCTGACAATTGGAGTCGGTTTTTTCAATGTTGTCGCCCGTTATATGGGTCGTTTCATTGGCGTACAATTGTCTTCTAATGCCTTATTAGAACTGCAATGGTATTTATTTTCTCTCACATTCTTATTCGGCTTTGTTTATATTTTACGTCATGGAGAAAATGTCCGGGTTGATTTTCTCTATACTAATATGAGTGAAAAAAACCGCGCCTTGGTTGATTTTATGGGAACAGTTTTATTTTTAATTCCCTTTTGTTTAATCGGTATTTGGGTGACAATCAATCCGGTTTTACAATCTTGGGGCAGATTAAGTGACGGTAGTTGGGGAACTTGGGAAATATCCTCTGACGCTAATGGTTTACCCCGCGCCCCAATCAAAACTATGGTTCCTATAGCCTTATTACTACTGCTTTTGCAAAGTATTTCTCAAGCAATTAAGTATTTAGCAGTATTATTAGGCTATCAACAAGCAGCGGAACAAATTCGTTTAGAAACTTCAGAAAATATCAATATTGAATAGGGAGACAATATGGGTTTTGAATGGTTAGCAATTTTAATGTTTGTCGGCTTTTTCTTTATTCTTATGAGTGGCTTTCCTGTCGCTTTTTCTTTTGCCGGCACAGCCATTGTTTTTGGACTTATGGGTACAGCAGTTGGGGCTTTTAATCCGGCGCGTCTTCTCCTATTACCTAATAGTTGGTTTGGCACAATGTCGAATTTTACCTTACTTGCTATTCCCTTCTTTGTGTTTTTGGGCGCAGTTCTAGAAAAGTCAGGATTAGCTGAAGAATTATTAGAAACTATCGGCATTATTTTAAGTCGTGTTCGGGGAGGATTAGCTTTAGCAGTTGTCTTAGTAGGAACTGTTTTAGCAGCCACAACTGGAGTTGTAGCCGCCACAGTAATTGTGATGGGGATGTTATCATTACCGTTGATGTTACGCTATGGCTATGATAAAAAATTAGCTTCAGGAGTAATTATTGCTTCCGGGACTTTAGCCCAATTAATTCCTCCCAGTTTAGTTTTAGTGATTCTCAGTGATCAAATTGGTGTTTCTGTGGGAGATTTATTTTTAGGGGCATTAATTCCCGGATTAATGTTATCTACTTCCTATATTCTCTATATTTTAGGACTAGCTTTTTTTCAACCGGAAAAAGTGCCACTTATCCCTGATGATGTGGTAATTCCTCAAGGTAATCAATTAATTAAACAAGTTTTTAAAGCTGTTGTACCCCCGATTATTTTAATTTTTGCGGTGTTAGGAAGTATATTCTTTGGTGTGGCAACTCCCACAGAAGCCGGGGCTGTAGGTGCTGTTGGGGCTTCTATTCTGGCTGCTTTTAATAAACGTCTGACACCACAATTAATTCGTGATGCTGCCCATTCTACCGCAGTAATTACAGCTTTGGTGGTGATGATTTTATTCTGTTCTTCGATGTTTAGTTTGGTGTTTGATGCTTTGGGTGGCAAAACTCTGATTACTAATTTATTAGTAGGTTTACCTGGAGGATATTGGGGTTTTTTAATTGTTAGTAATATCGTGATTTTTATTTTAGGAGCTTTTTTAGAATTTATTGAAATTTGCTTTATTGCTATGCCTTTATTTGTGCCAGCAGCCCAAGCTTTACATATTGATATGGTGTGGTTTGGTGTGGTTATGGCAGTGAATTTACAAACCGCATTTATTTCTCCACCTGTGGGATTTTCTTTGTTTTATTTACAAAGTGTTGCCCCTAAAGAAGTGAGTACATTAGATATTCATAAAAGTGCGATTCCTTTTATAGTTTTACAGTTTATTGTGTTATTAATTGTGATTGCTTTCCCGCAAACTGTTCGCTGGTTAATTGATATTTCAGCAACAACTGGTGTATAAAAAATAAGATGTGTTATCTTTCATTCTTTCGCCCAAAAAGAGCAGCAGTTATAGTTGTTCTAAAATTTTGATTAACTAAGGATATAAATAAAATGTCACAAGAAGAGTTTCAACAAAAAATCTTAATGATGAGTTTTGCCTGTGTAGTAACTGGAACTTGAAATATAGACTTAAAGAAAAATTGGCTGTAAATCTAAAATAAAACCTGGTAATACATCTTCTCCAGATAAACTTATAGGAGATTGTAAAACTTCTATTTCTTGATTTTGACGATAAATTTCTACTTGTTTGGTTTTAGGATTAATTAACCACCCTAAACGTAAACCATTGGCTATAAATTCCTGCATTTTTGCTTGAGTATCTGCTAAATCATCACTTTCAGAAACTAACTCAATCACAAAATCGGGACATAAAGGCAAAAACTTTTTTCTTTGTTCTGGTGTGAGTACATTCCATCTTTCTATTTTAATCCAAGACACATCTGGGGAACGGGTAGCACCATTAGGTAATTTAAAACCTGTGGAAGAATCGAAAGCTTTTCCTAAATTATTTTGGCGATTCCAATACCCTAAATCAAAACACATTTCAAAATTACGATTTCCTGTTTCTCCTCCAGTTGGTGACATAATAGTTAATTCCCCTTGATGTGATAATTCTAAACGCAAATCTTTATTAGCAGCGACTATTTCCACAAATTCATCATCTGTGAATTTTAATGATTGTGGTATTTGTAAAGTTACAGCAGTCATGATTCATACCTCTTGACTAATCTTGAATAATACTTTCCATTATATCTGTTAAAATGGCGGTTAGAAACCGCAGCTACACAGACGAAACCCACCTTCGTGGGTTAAATTCCGTGAGTCCGCGTAGGCGCGATTTATAAAATTAATGTTTCAAGTTTCGCTTGTACTTCTTCTATTAAATCTTGGGTAACACTTTCAACAAATTTTACCTTTATAGCTCTCCAATCTAGTGTTTTAATTTGGTCAGCTAACACAACTCCTTTTGTTTTCATTCCCTCAACAAGTGGAACTTCAAAACTCAGCCCTTTTGGATTGCTAGTTATAGGACACACTAGAACTAAAGAAGCCATTCGATTATATTTAATTGGAGATATAACAAGAACAGGACGATAGCCGATTTGTTCACGCCCAAGTTGTTGTAATTCGTTATTTAATGTCTTAGCAATATCATCAAAAGACATTCCTGACGCTTGCAGGGAAAATGCACGCTTAATCGAATCAGCAGTAAATCTTTGTGTGTTCCCAAATTCTAATTTAACAATATCTCCTCGATTGGGAAAATAAGAATTAACTACCAATCTTCATTCCCCACAGCGTTTCCAGTTTCAAATTCAGGATGAAATTTATCAGGAGTCATACCTTCAAGCAACTCATCCAGGGTATATTTTTTTCTTTTTTGTGGTGTAATCACAATCCTGTTACCTTCCACACTAAAATTTATTGCTATCCCTTCCGTTACTTGCGCTTGTTCAGCTACGGATCTGGGAATCCGAATCGCTAAACTGTTTCCCCATTTTGCCACAACTGTTGTCATAGTTATCTCCCAATATTTTGTTAGAAATCTACAGGACTAAACTTGAGGTTTTCTCCAGTCAAACACTCTTCACAACTTAGGTCAATGTATATACTTTGAATATACATATTTAATTAGCGGGTGTCAATAAATTTTTTAACCTGTAGAAAGGAAATCGCCCTGATCACTTCCCCCGTCTCTGATCTACGGTTACACACAAGTTCCGAAATAAATACGTTGTAGCAATCACCGGTAGAGTAACCCAACGTCCTGAAGCCAAAGCTAAAATAACTGATTTTTCCAGAACTAAAACTACTACAATGACAATTGATGCTAGATAATGGGAAAGCCTTGACATTTACCCAACCTAGCCCGGAACCAAAGAACTAACAATTATGCGAACTCACTATTGCGGCGAACTCCGAAAAGAACATATTGGTGAAACTGTTACCTTTTACGGATGGGTAGACCGTCGCCGCGATCACGGTGGTGTGATATTCTTAGATTTGCGCGATCGCTCTGGTATTGTCCAAATCGTCAGCGACCCCCAGCGCACCCCAACCAACGAAGAAACTAAGTCATACGCTGAACATTTTTGGAAAAAGAAAGGTAGTCCGCAAAACCAGGACGAACAAAATAGGAAAGAGGACTGGGACAAAGGACAATCCGTACTCAAAGAGATGCGTGTACTGGCTTATCAACAATTTGAAAAATTACGAAACGAATACGTTGTCGCAATCACCGGTACAGTTAGCCAACGTCCTCCAGAATCCCTAAATCCCCGGCTACCCACAGGCGAAGTCGAAATCTATGCTGATAAAATAGAACTCCTCAACGCCGTCCGTAAACAGTTACCTTTCCAAGTTTCCACCGCAGACACGGAAACAGTCAGGGAAGATTTGCGGTTAAAATATCGTTATTTGGACTTACGACGGGAACGCATGGCGCAAAATATGCAATTGCGTCACCAAGTCATCAAAGCCATGCGGCGCTACCTGGAAGACTTAGAAGGGTTTATCGAAATTGAAACCCCCATTCTTACCCGTTCTACTCCCGAAGGGGCGCGAGATTACATTCTTCCCAGTCGTGTGAATGAAGGTGAATGGTTTGCTTTACCGCAATCACCGCAACTATTCAAACAATTATTGATGGTATCGGGAATGGATAGATACTATCAAGTAGCGCGATGTTTCCGGGATGAAGATTTACGCGCTGACAGACAACCAGAGTTTACCCAATTAGACATGGAAATGAGTTTCATGTCTGAAGATGAAATTATTGAACTCAACGAAAAGTTAGTTTGTCATATTTTCAAAACAGTTAAAGGAATTGATTTACCTCGTCCTTTTCCTCGGCTTCCCTACGCGGAAGCTATGAACCGTTACGGAAGCGATAAACCAGATACCCGTTACGGTTTAGAATTAGTTGATGTTTCTGACGTTTTAAAAGATTCCGGTTTTAAAGTTTTTCGAGAAGCAATTTCTAACGGTGGGATTGTTAAAATTCTCCCCATTCCTAACGGTAACGATGCCATTTCTAATGTTCGTATTAAACCAGGTGGCGATATTTTCCGAGAAGCCGCAGAAGCAGGTGCGAAAGGATTAGCATATATTCGCGTCCGGGAAAATGGCGAACTTGACACCATTGGCGCAATTAAAGATAATTTGACACCAGAACAAAAGCAGGAAATTCTCACCAGAACAGGTGCAAAAGCTGGACATTTGTTATTATTTGCGGCTGCTGATACAAACACCGTTAATAAAACTTTAGACAGAATTCGTCAATTTGTGGCTAAGGAATTTAAGTTAATTGAAAAAGACAAAATTAACTTCCTCTGGGTGACAGAATTCCCCATGTTTGAATGGAATGCAGATGAAAAACGTCTGGAAGCATTACACCACCCATTTACAGCCCCTCATCCTGATGATATCAGCGATTTAAAAACCGCCCGCGCTCAAGCCTATGATTTAGTCTTCAATGGGTTTGAAGTTGGTGGTGGAAGTTTGCGAATTTATCAGCGAGAAGTTCAAGAACAGGTGTTTTCAGCTATTGGTTTATCAACGGAAGAAGCACAAAGTAAATTTGGCTTTTTGTTGGAAGCTTTTGAATATGGAACTCCTCCTCATGGTGGGATTGCTTACGGTGTAGATCGTTTGGTAATGTTGTTATCTGGAGAAGAATCAATTCGTGATGTGATTGCGTTCCCCAAGACTCAACAAGCTCGTTGTTTGTTAACAGATGCTCCTGCAAATGTGGACGCAAAACAATTAAAGGAGTTGCACGTTGCTTCAACTTTTAAACCGAAGGTTTAAGGTTTGATTATTCCCTCTGCTTTTTTTGCAGAGGGGTTAATTTTGGTTAAGTTCTCAGGCAAAAGCGCACTTTCAACCCCTATTTCCGTTTTCGTTGCTATCTGTATCGGTGGTTATCAATAACATACAAAGCTAAAGTCATTACTTGCTAAATACAAGCCAGTTACTCCCTCAACAAATCCAATGAGTTCAGAAGTATCTTTCAGAAAAATGCTAGTACCACTCTTGCCTCCAAGGGAATAGGTTTCGCTTAACTCATAGGAGCGACGATTTCCATGAAGTTGAATGGTATCTTGAGTATTGAAATCTTTAATCAGAGCGTAGTCTTGTAAACCTTTTCCTTGATAGTATGCTTGTTTAGAATTTCCTAGTACAAAAGTGTCTTGATCTTTTCCGCCGTAAAAGATGTCAATTTCTCCTAATCCTGGATTGCAAGCATAAGGATTAACTCCAATCAGAGTATCACGACCATTCCCACCATAAAGAGCGTCATTGCCTTCTCTGCCAACAATGTAATCGTTGCCGTTGAGTCCTTTGATTTCGTCCCATTCATTAGTGCCGAAAAGAGTATCTTTGCGATTTGTACCCTTTATCTCATTAAGATCGAAAGAAATGTTGTAAGTGATATCCAACACAAAGTCAGGTCCTGGGTTGTCGGCATCAAACTCAAGAGACCCCCCGAATTTAATCACATGATCTTCAGGAGAAAGGTTGCCTATCCCCACCCAATACCCGTCAGCAAGCACGCCACCAAAAGTTCCTCCTCCAGGGATGTCTGAAATGTTATCTTCAGGTAAAGTGTAGGAAAAAGGCTGATCAGATTGCTGTCTGTATTCAAATAGGTTAGGAATCTTAACGCCATCTATAGAGGCACTGAGATCCACAATGCCAGCAAGAAGAGTATCGAGTTCTATTTTAACCTCACCTTCTGTTGGTCCACCTGTACCAATACCTCCCACTAAAGTTCCATCCGAATTACGAATCGGGTCTCCCTTCGCATCACGAAGCACATCAGGACTTACCGCATTCAAAATCGGCAAAAAGAAGACAGATCCACCCGCTACCTTAATTGTCCGCTCGGCAGTTGCCGTGAATGGCAGTTCATCCGTCTCTGCAACTGCACCTGCCAGAAATTGGATGGAACCAATCCGAGTTAAACTGGCTTTTTCACTAGAACCTGCCGCCCCATTTGGATCGGTATTGTCGTCAAACTGACTAGGATTTTTGTCGGCAGGAATACCAAAGAATGTTTGCCACCAGATGTCTCCTAAATCATTCTGTTCAAATCCATTTATTCTTTCGCTCGGCGAAAAAACGCTTGCAAGCAGTAAATCATTTGTCACCTGCCCATGGGAACTTCTATCCATAGGCTTCTCTGGTTTAGAAGGAATTAGCTCATCCTTATGATTAAATTTTTCCACCTTTATTTTCCCATTTAACTAGTTTTAATCTTTCTGCATCCAATAATATTGTCTCTTGTCTAATCAGAGTAAATTTGTTGCGTCAAAATGACATATTAAATCAGAAATAAGGTGAATTCGTATGGAAAAATGTCAGATTTTTTCAAAGTTACTGTATTCATGAACTCAATACAATTCTTACATTTATTGGTCTTGAGTAAGATTTTTAACTATAATTTTTATTAGTATGGTATAAAAGTTAATATCTTGGTTTTTTATTTGTAGAAAATGACTATTCCTGATTTTCAAGCTATTATGCTGCCTTTATTGCAATATGCAAGTGATGGTAAGGAACATTCTTTAAGAGAGGCTATTACATATTTAGCTGATGTTTTTAATTTAAGTGATGAAGAAAAAAAGGGTTTATTACCTAGTGGACAACAAACTGTTTTTGATAATCGTGTAGGTTGGGCTAGAACTCATTTAAAAAAAGCTGTTTTATTGGAATATCCCAAAAGAGGATTTTTTCAAATTACTGATAGAGGTAAGGATTTATTAATTCAAAATCCCACTAAAATCAATATCAAGTTCCTTAATCAATTTCCAGAGCATATAGACTTTCTAAATTCTAAAAAAGATAATGATAAATCAGAACCAGAAATTATAGAAATATCGGAAACTACACCCCAAGAATCTATAGAATTTGGATATCAAAAAATTAGAAAGGAATTAGAGTTAGAGTTACTTAACCGTGTGAAAAGTTGTTCACCTGATTTTTTTGAAAGATTAGTGGTAGATTTACTTGTAAAAATGGGTTATGGTGGTTCAAGACGTGATGCTGGGAGAGCAATTGGTAAAAGTGGTGATGGGGGAATTGATGGGATAATTAAAGAAGATAAATTAGGTTTAGATATTGTTTATATTCAAGCGAAAAGATGGGATAATACTGTTGTTGGTAGACCAGAAATTCAAAAGTTTGTCGGGGCTTTACATGGACAAAGAGCAAGAAAAGGTGTTTTTATCACTACTTCTAGATTTTCCCAAGAAGCTAGAGAATATGTATCTATTATAGATAGTAAAATAGTGTTAATAGATGGACAAGAATTAGCCCAATTAATGATTGATAATCATGTGGGTGTTTCCACAGTTTCTATTTATGAGATTAAAAAAATAGATTCCGATTATTTTACAGATGAGTAATTATTAAACCAGGGTTATTTCATTCTAAACATAATTCGCCCTGAACTGAAGTAGCCTACGGAAACGCTACGCGAACAGGGCTAATAAATAAATTCCGTCAAAACGGACTATAAACTGCTAAATAAGAATGAAATAGCCCTGATTGCTTGGATCTATTGCTGAATCTGGCCGGCAATTTTTTTTACCAATCACTAATACTATTCTCATCCCAAACCTGCAATTTCAATTCTTGCAAATAATTTAACCCATTTTGAATTTGTGTTTCTGTTCCTTGTAAATCTAAGTCAAACCAACCATCACCTACAGCATTTTGTCCGAGAATTGCAGCTTTGATATTTACTGTTAAGCCGTATTCGGAAACTAGGCGAGAAATAACAGGTTCTTGATGATGATCTTGAGTGATTCTGATGCGAATTCGCTTGTTTATCAGGGTATTTTCACTGCTCATAACAACTCCTAAGATGTAATTTTATATCTGTCTAAAAATTACCCATTACCTATTACCCATTATTCAACTTCTTTAATCTGGGTTTTGCGTTCTAGAATTTCCTTGAGTATCAAGGTGATTACGGCTAGAAATGCTAACAATACAGCCGCAGAAAAAGCAGCTTCAGTTTCATATTGTTTGTAAGCATCTTCCACGAATAAGGGTAAACTCTGGGTTGTATTAGCAATGTTACCAGATACGACAGAAACTGCGCCAAATTCACCCATTGCTCTGGCATTTGTTAAGATTAAACCGTAGAGTAACCCCCAGCGAATACTCGGTAAAGTTACTCGCCAGAAAGTTTGCCAATCGTTTGCACCTAATGTTCTGGCGGCTTCTTCTTGATCTTTGCCAAATTCTTCTAAGATAGGAATTACTTCTCTGGCGACAAAAGGCATACTCACAAAGGCGGTAGCCATTACCATTCCTGGAAAAGCAAAGATAATTTGGATATTATGTGCTTGTAGCCAAGGACCAAACCAGCCCTGTCTGCCGTATAGTAGGACTATCATTAACCCGGCGACGACTGGGGAGATGGAAAAGGGTAAATCAATGATACTGAGAACTATAGCGCGTCCAGGGAATTTATGTCGAGCGATCGCCCAAGCCGCGCATAATCCAAATACTGCATTTACAGGGATGGAAATCGCAGCCAGTAATAGAGTTAACCAAGCTGCATGGAGAAATTCCGGTTTTGCCAGGTTGGATAAAAATGGTCCAGTTCCCTTTTTGAAAGCTTCAAAAAAAACATTAATAGCTGGAATATATTGAACCAGAAATAGGTAGGCGATCGCAATCCCAATTAAAACCGCCGGCACCCAACTTTGTTTTTTTTGTCTTTTAACTTTATCTATTGTCATATCTTCTCGCCCAAGCTTGTAAGAAATTAATTGCTAACAACATCACCAAAGAAATTCCTAATAAAACCACACCAATTACAGTTGCACCGGAATAGTCATATTGTTCCAACCGTTGGAAAATTAACACAGGTGCAATCAAATCTTTATATGGTGTATTAGAAGAAATAATTACTGTTGAACCATACTCTCCCACAGCGCGGGAAAAACCCAAAGCCACACCAGTTAAAATTGTCGGAAATAAAGGCGGTAAAATCACTTTCCAAAAAGTTTGCCATTCGGAAGCACCCAAACTCCAAGCAGCCTCTTCAATTTCCGATTCCATTTCTTGCAGTACCGGTTGGACAGTTCTCACCACAAAAGGTAAAGATATAAATATCATTGCTACCCCAACTCCCAACCGAGTAAAGGATACCTTAATCCCCATTGGTGCTAACAATGAACCCAGCCAACCATTATCACTATAAACTGTTGCCAGTGTTAAACCTGCTACTGATGTTGGCAAAGCAAATGGTAAATCTACAGTCGCATCAATAATCCGTTTCAAAGGAAAATCGTAACGCACCAATACCCAAGCAATCAAAGTTCCAAACACACCATTCAGCAAAGCTGCAAATAAAGACGTAACAAAGGTAACGTTATAAGTCGCCAATGCTAAATCATTAGTCGCAATTTCCCAAAACTTCTCTGGAGATTCCGTACTAGCCTTGAGAAACATGGCCATAATCGGAATAAATAACATCACAGTTAGATATCCCAAAGTAATTCGCCAAGTCCAAGGAAGATGAAGCAAATTATCTAGAAACACCTTCCAAATCGAAGGTTTAATATTAGTTTGTACAGGAGAAGATACAGCCATAATTTAATCAGTTGTTAGTTGTTTTTTAGAAAATTCAGGGGACTGGAAGTCACAGCTACACAAGCAAAACCCACCTGCATGGGTTTTAAATTTCCCTAGTCCGCGCAGGCGGACTTTGTTTGTATAGCCGTGATTTATAATCGCCGGGGCTTGTTACACAAGTAAAACCCACCTGCATAGGTTTTAAATTTCCTTAGTCCGCGCAGGCGGACTTTGTTTGTATAGCCGTGATTTATAATCGCCGGGGCTTGTCAATTACCGCTTATTTTTAGCTTGAATTTGGTCAAAAATTGCCCCTTCAGCAAAGAACTTTTTCTGAACAGCATCCCAACCGCCTAATTCTTGAACTGTACCTAAAGTTTTGATTTGGGGATATTTGTCAGCAAACTCTTTACTCTTAGCTACTGTTTCATCAACAGGGCGAAATCCTACTTTCGCAAATTCCTGTTGCGCTTCTGGAGTGAATAAGTATTTAACAAAAGCTTCCGCCACCTCCCGATTACCATGTTTATCAACATTTTTATCAACAACAGCAATAGGATTATCAATTGAGATATTCACATCAGGAAGAATATAATTGGTTTTTTCACCCTTGTCTTTGGCCAAAACAATTTCATTTTCATAATTGATCAAAGCATCACCTTGTCCTTGTTTAAAAAATGCGTCTGTAGCTTCACGAGCATCTTTAGTTAATACAGGGACATTTTTATAAACCTTAGTCACAAACTCAATGGCTTTTGTTTCATCTCCACCAGTTTTAATGACCGAATTCCAAAGTGCGAGAAAATTCCACCGCGCTACCCCAGAAGTTTTAGGATCTGCGGTAATTAGCTTAACATTATCTTTCGCTAAATCAGCCCAATTCTTAATACCTTTAGGGTTGCCTTCACGAGTTACTAAAGCAGCGACAGATTTGGAAACAATCCCATTATTAGGAAATTTTTTCTCCCACCCAGCTTGAATTAATCCCGCCTTCTCAATTTTTTGCGTATCTAAAGCTAGTGCTAGGTGAACAACATCCGCTTCTAAACCATCAACTACAGCACGAGTTTGTGAACCAGACCCGCCATAGCTTTGTTTGAAAACTACAGTTTGCTTATGTTCCTTTTGCCATTTTTCCACAAATTTGGGAATAATGGCAGCGTGAGCAGCTTTAGTGACAGCAAAAGATACAAGGGTTAGTTCTACATTCTGGCTTTTACCCGTATCATTACTGGTGTTTGTCCCAGAACAAGCAGCAAGAGATACACTCAATACCGTTCCTACTAAAACAAGTGAGACAAAGCCTTTGAGAGAATTGGGGCTAAACCTCAGTTGTAATATTTTCCGTAATTGTTGCCACAAATTCATTATTTTTCCTCCTGTAAAACTACGGATAATTAATTTCTTAGCTTGCAATTATGCTTCAGCGCACAAGTACATAATTGTCAATGCCATTTCAATACCTTGTCCATTTTTTGTAGGTCGGGTTAAGCGACAGCGCAACCCGACACATTTGTTGGGTTATGGCTATGGCTCCTACGTCGCCACGCAAGCTATCGCCACACTATGGCTAACGCCTCCCGTCAGGGATACGTGAACGTACCTCAATCCAAC
The DNA here is from genome assembly GCF_001672085.1 of Anabaena sp. AL93. Classification (NCBI taxonomy): domain Bacteria; kingdom Bacillati; phylum Cyanobacteriota; class Cyanophyceae; order Nostocales; family Nostocaceae; genus Anabaena; species Anabaena sp. AL93. The sequence continues at coordinate 21,299 of NZ_LJOU01000002.1, forward strand.
CTACAAATCAAGACTTTTTTCGATTTGGACAAGGTATTGCCATTTAAAACAGCATATTGACGATAGGGAATATGGTGATTTTACCAGTTTCAGGACAAATTACAACGCCTCTAATAAAGAAGTATCAATTTTCAATTGTCTTTATAGAGGTTGCAAAATATAAATACTTACTTAAATAGTTATTTATAATACATAAATTAAATAAAATACTTGCAGCAAAAATAGATTTAGTTTATCAAAAGACTTAATATATAAGCTTTACAAGTAATAAATTACCAAAAAAATATTTGCAATATTAAATACATACAATACTCGATAGAAAAATAGTTGTTTTTAAGTACAAAAACTATTGATTTTATTTATTACATCTGGTAAGCTCTTTTCGATAGGTTAAATACTGTATCCTGACAAAGATGCCGTAGATTATTTTTAAGCCAATTTAAGGACATCCCATGACAGATAATTCTTCCAATACTAAAAAATTAGTACCAACAACAAAGCCATTCTTTCCTACGCTGTTCTTAGCCACAAGTTTAAGTATAAGCACTATTCTACCTGTATTTGCAGGTACAGCCCAGAAAACACAACTCATTAGTCAAAGTGGTAAAAAAGTTGAACTTACCTTAGTTACTTACGCAGTTACCAAAGCGGCTTACTCTAAAATCATTCCCGATTTTGTGGCGAAATGGAAAAGAGAAAAAGGTCAAGATGTTGTAATTCGGGAAAGCTATGGTGGTTCTGGCTCGCAAACCCGCGCTGTTATTGATGGTTTACCCGCAGATGTGGTAGCTTTGGCATTGGCTGGAGACATTAAAAAAATTGAACAAGCCGGCTTGATTCAACCAGGTTGGGAAAAAGAATCTCCGAATAACGCAATTGTTACCCGTTCAGTAGTTGCGCTGGAAACTCGGGCTGGTAATCCCAAAAATATCAAGAATTGGAGTGATTTAACGAAACCTGACGTTAAGATTGTTACCGCAAACCCCAAGACATCTGGTGGAGCTAAATGGAATTTTCTAGCTTTGTGGGGTGCTATAGTTAAAAATGGTGGAAATGATACCCAGGCTTTGAAATTCGTTACTAATGTGTTTAAGAATGTGGTTGTATTACCCAAAGATGCACGGGAGTCTAGTGATGCTTTTTACAAAAAAGGTCAGGGTGATGTATTACTAAACTATGAAAACGAAGTCATTTTAGCTGCACAACAGGGAAAAACAGATATTTCTTACATAGTTCCTCCAGTTAATATTTCTATAGAAGGACCTGTCGCAGTTGTGGATAAAAATGTTGATAAGCATGGAAATCGTGAAGTATCTGAAGCTTTTGTCAAGTTCCTTTTCACTCCAGCAGCACAACGTGAGTTTGCTAAAGTCGGTTTTCGTCCAGTTGATCCTACTGTGTCCAAAGAAGTAAAAAATAAATTCCCTTATATTGCCCGACTCTATACTGTAGCTGATATTGGAGGCTGGGGTACTGTACAGAAGAAGTTCTTTGCTGATGGTGCGATTTTTGACAAAATCCAAGGTGGAAGACGATAAATATAGCAATTCTTGATTAAGTCTAATTATTCTGACAGCGGTTTTTCCCTCTTATGAGGTACATATTAGCCCCCTCATCGCACCCCCCTAAATCCCCCCGCAGCGGGGGGAAGAAAAGGATAAGCTTTTGATACGGGAGGGGGTTGGGGGTGGGGTTTTTGTGCCTCATAACATCGGGAAGTGCTGTAAGTCGCGGTGAAGATAAAATTTTTTAGGGATGCAGGATTTTATAGACCGTGACTTTAATGTATCATAAGTCAATGCCTTCGCTGAATTAAAACCAGCTTTGATTTTTTTTGGATTTAATGATGAATTTTGCTCTTTCTTATTAATAAAATAGTTGTCAAAAATCAGGCAAATTTTAGGGGTAATCCATCCTGAAATATTAATAACTCTCCCGGTGGGATTTGTGTCCAAACTTCGTTATCGGTTAGGGGTGTGGTAACAATGACAGCAACGCGATCGCTTGGTGTAGTCAATTCGCTAAAATCTACAGTCATTTCTTCATCAATTAAATGCGCCGCAGCAAAGGGTGCTTGTCTAATAATGTAGCAAAGTTTGGTTGAGCAATAGGTGAAAAAATGCTGACCATTTGATAACATATAGTTGAAAGATCCAAGAATTGCTATCTCTTTGGTGATTTTATGTAGTGTCTGGTAGAGTTCCTTTAATGATGGTTGTCCTTGGGGAAAATGCGATCGCAAAGTATTAAGAATTAAGCAAAATGCTTTTTCGCTATCGGTAGCACCCACAGGTTGAAAAGCCCCATGATTTTCTGGGTTAAAATCTGGTAAATTACCATTATGAGCAAATACCCAATATCTACCCCAAAGTTCCCGACGGAAAGGATGACAGTTTTCTAAGGCTATTTTACCTTGAGTGGCTTTGCGGATATGAGCTATCACATGAGTAGAATGAATGGGATACTGACGGATAAAATCGGCAATTGGTGACGCTATAGAAGCTTCAGCGTCTAAAAAAATTCGACAGCCTTTATCTTCAAAAAAAGCAATTCCCCAACCATCACTATGTTCATCTGTTTTTCCTCCTCTGGCAGAAAAACCTTCAAAGGAAAAGCAAATGTCTGTGGGTACGTTGCAGTTCATTCCTAACAGTTGGCACATTAGTTTTGTCGTTGTAAAGATCAACTTCAGGGTAACTGATTAATTGTGATGGGATAGGTGCAATTTGTACATTTAATTAGCAAATATATGAGGCGTTGGTGAATTGGGGTATGAAAGTCGAAAATTCCATCTCTCAAACTCTTACTCTCTGCGCCTGGAGCGTCTCTGCGTGTTCGCGCAGCGTGCCGTAGGCATAATAAAATCATACTTTTACTCAGCAACGCCATATATGAATACACCTCCTGCATAAACGCCGATAATCCGATAGAGATACCGTATATTTGAATTGATTATAGAATCATCACATATTCTTCTCAAGGGGGCAAGATGTTTTGAGGTGATTTTCATCAATTTCTCGTCAGAGAATTTATCAATCTTGTGGAGTTGTTTGGCTAAGGAAGAGAAAAATAGCAAATAATAGATTATGGACAAACGCAATTTTTTACAAATCAGTACCCTATTAGTCGGTACAGCCTTTTTTTCCCATTATATCAATTGGAGTTCAGAATCTATGGCACTTTCTAACACAGAGTTTGCAGTGACAAAAACAGAGGAAGAGTGGAAGAGTATCCTCACACCAGAACAGTTTCGGGTGTTGCGGAAACATGGTACAGAACCCTCCCATACCAGTCCCCTCGATAAGCAATATGAACCTGGTACTTATGTCTGCGCTGGGTGTGGACAGGCTTTGTTTACTGCTGATACTAAGTTTAATAGTGGTACTGGCTGGCCAAGCTTTTTTAAACCCATAGAGGGGGCGATCGCTACTACTACAGATAGAACATTTTTCATGACCCGAACTGAAGTCCATTGTAGTAATTGTGGTGGACATTTAGGCCATGTTTTTAATGATGGACCCAAACCAACTGGTCTCCGTTACTGTATGAACGGTGTATCTTTACAGTTTACACCTGCGTAGATCACTAATACGGTTCACTTTTTAAACTCTCTCAAGGGGTGCAAACCCCTTGTTTTATTCTGTCAAAAGCAGGAAATTGGAATATAGCAGGTAGAGTTTAGATAAAATTGTCGAAAACAAGGATAAGGATTAGATAATGCAAGTTCTCAAAAGATCCATCAAACCAGAAAGTTATATATCGTTTCTCCACATTTACCAAACTACTTGGGGAACTGCTGGTGATATTTGTTTAGTTCGGGAATCTGTAGCTGAATCTAGTGCATCTAAGTTTGTGGGTCGCAGAATTAAATTAGCTCTCCCTAAAGGTATGGAACGTGATTACTTAGTGAATATTCCCATCATTAAAATTGCAGGTTACGTAGGTGAAGGGCATCCTAAAGATCCACAGTCTGAATGGGAAGCCTATGATGGTATAGATCCAGAAATAGCGATCGCAGTTTTGAAAATTTGGGGCTTTAAGTTAATTGAGTTATAGAAGATTTCACTTAAGGTACATCTTCATAGAATAGGCAAAAAACTCCTATTTACAAAAACCATGAGCAACAGCACAAAAAATTAAGAGTGCGTCAAGAATTATCTTCCTAACGCACCCTATAAATTAAAAATTTTTGGGTAAACTTAGTACACAACAGCGGAAGTTAACTTTTAATTTTTAATTATTAATTTTTAATTCCGCCTAGCGGTACTAGCGTTTGCCACGGTAAGGAACAGCATTCAGGTAATCAATATCAAAAGAAGATAGCTTTTGAGCATAGTTACCTTTACCAGATACAGAAGCCGCCATAGCTTCAAAGTTGCCGGGATCACCTGCTTTCAGACGCTTGGCTTTAGCTTTAGCAGTATAGAAATTCTCCAAAGTAAAGCGCCAGTCGGTTTTGACTGTACCGGCTGTTTCTTGGAAGTCAGCACCGTAACGAGGAGTTACCAAGTTAAAAGGACGATCTACAAACCGCTTGCGTTGGTAAGGTACGGTATTATCACCAAAGTTTTGGGTATACTCTTCGCTATCTAATAAAGCATCAACGAAACCGCCAAAGCCCTTGTTACAAATAACAATTGACCAAGCAATTTCTTCCTTTTTATTGTAAGCACAACGACCCAATAAGCGTTTGAGGGTGATGTCTACTAAACGGTAGTTGTTGTTAACAGAAACAACCAAACGATAGAAAGCTTCAGATTTAGCTAAACCGCGAATAAAATCACGAACTGACAAAGAACCGTTTTTGAGTTGAGATTCTAAAGTCCCTTGACGGTTAAACTTGAGAATTTCATGTTCACTGAAAACTTGGCGATAAGCAGCCCAAATGATGTTTGTCATGTCAGTGTAAGAACTAACATCTTCAATGCGATAGATATAAGGTGTATCTTCATTTTGGTCAGCAACGCCAAAGCTGGCCACCCGGTGATTTTGACTACTTGGATTGTATTGAAGTAATGGCAATGCCATATTAATTTTCTCCTTTTATGATCAAATTAAACAAAGAAAGATTTCGTTCTAGAAATACCCCGCCCAGAACTGAAGTTTAGGGCTAATAACTAAAGTCCGTTAAAACGGACTATAAACTTTTTTTTCAGTCGTCTTGAGACGACTTTTGCTATTAGACTCAGAATTCATTCTGAGGCGGGATTACTTACTTATTTTCCCCTCAAAAGGTTAGTAGATATCACTAATTCCTAACCAATTGAGAATCAACAAGAAAGTGATGCCTGCGGTTATTACCAGTAATACAGCAGACAATGCCCCCAAATCAACATTTTGCCCAGAGCCTGGGTAGAAACCTCCACGCCATTGACGAATATACGGCCATTTTTGGACAATACCTGCCCGGTCACGATAATCAGCACCATAGCGGGGAGTAAAGCTGATTGGTCGGTCTGTGGTCATTCGTTTGCGTTGATAGGGTACGGTATACTCACCAAAGGCTTGTTCATACTCGCTACTATCAATCAGAATATCTACAAATTTTCCCCAACCTAAAGTAGCAATTTGAATTGACCAAGCAATTTTTTCTTGCTCATTATAGGGAGAACGACCCAAAATTCTTTTCAGAACCATTTCTACCAACCGATAGTTGTTATTAGGTGTTACAACTAGCTGATAAAATCGCTCTGATTTCACCAAACCACGAATGAAGTCTTTAACCGTAATTGACCTATTTTTGAGTTGGGTTTCTAGGGTAATTTGACGGTTAAATTTGAGAATCTCCTGTTCGTTGAAGATTTGGCGATAAGCAGCCCAAATTAGTTGTTCAAGTTCGCCGGAAGAATTAGCATTTTCAATTCGGTAGATATAAGGATTGTCTTCGTTAATATCTGCCGTACCGAAGCTGTTCACTCTTTGGTTTTGAGTTGTAGGTTTGTATTTAAGTAAAGGAATTGCCATTTTAAAGAACCTGCCTTTTGGTAAAGTTGGCATCTTAAAATGTCGTAATACTTAGCGAAATAACTAAAATTAAAATCCTGAAAAAAATGCAAACTTTGTCACTTTTATCACCGAAATTTCCCAGCTAGTTAAAAAACTATTTAGCGCAGGGGAAAACTAGCACTAGGACTAATAGAAACAGGAATACCTGTTGATTTGGTTTCTCTGGTAGTGTTAGGAATTTGGATGTTGGCAGTGCTAACTGGTGTGTGAGGCACTGTTTTAATCTTAATGGAATTTGCCATATCCAAAAAGTTTTTGATGTCGCCCCATTTGTAACGAGCATCCTCGATTTGGTCGCGCCAGTAGTCGCTGTATCGTGGTGTTACTAAATTAAAGGGTCTATCTTTATAACGTCGTCTTTGGTAGGGAACGATATTTTCCCCAAAGTTGTTTTGATATTCTTCAGAATCTAGTAAAGCATCCACAAAACCGCCCCAACCTTTGGTAGCAATCACAATTGACCAAGCGATTTCTTCTTCTTTGTTATAAGGTGCGCGACCCAATAACCGTTTTAGTCCAATTTCTACTAATCTGTAGTTGGAGTTACTCTGAATTACCAAATTTTGGAAAGCTTCAGATTTTGCTAATCCCCGGATAAAATCGCGGACGGTAATGGCTTTGTTTTTAACTTGGGATTCTAAGTGAACTTGGCGGTAAAATTTGAGAATTACGTGTTCGCTAAAAAGTTGCCGATAAGCCGCCCAAATTAGTTCTTCTACTTCTCCACCAAAGCCGTAGTCTTCGATGCGGTAAATTTTGGGTGTATCTTCGTTGGGAACTTCATAACCAGAAACACGCTGGTTTTGAGAACTGGGTTTGTATTCTAGTAAAGGTATTGTCATGTTTGTCAGTTGTTAGGGAACAGGGAACAGGGAACAGGGAACAGGGAACAGGGAACAGGGAACAGGGAACAGGGAATAAGTATTTTCGGCGTTGCTGAATTGAGGTATGAAATTGAAAAATCAAAAAAATGAAACTCTTACTCTCTGCGACTGGAGCGCCTCTGCGTGTTCGCGCAGCGTGCCGTAGGCATAATAAAATCATACTCTTAATCAGCAACGCCGTATTTTCCAATTACCAATTACCAATTACCAATTACCAATGACTAATTTTTAGCATTAGCAGGGATGTAACGATAGGGTAAGGAAACTGCCACAGGTTTAATGCTGGGTTGTTCTTGGTTATCTCTGCTAGTGTCAGGTATTGCGGTGTTACTAACGAAAGATTGGGCTGTCGCCAAACTGCGTTGGTAGTTGCATTCGTTGGTAATAATTGTTCCCGCCATAATGAAGAAGTTGGCGGGAATCGCCCGACGGATATCTGCTGTGGTCAGTTGTCCTGATGTGCGGATACTGTAGTAGGAACGACCAGCCAAACCACGCAGGTTTTGAGTATCGCGCCAGTCAGCACCATAACGGGGGTTAGCTAGGTTAAAGGGGCGTGAGCCAAAGCGACGACGTTGGTAGGGGACAACATCATCACCAAAGTTGTCTAAATACTCGTCTGATTCTAATAGAGCATCTATAAAACCGTGTAAACCTTTGGTAGCAATCACAATTGACCAAGCAATTTCTTCGTCTTTGTTGTAAGCAGCCCGACCTAAGAAACGTTTTAAGGTGATGTCAACTAAGCGATAGTTAGAATTTGTATCCGCTACTTGGGTATGGTAAACGTCTGATTTACCTAAACCTCGAATAAAATCACGGAGGGTAATCGCCCGATTTCGCAGTTGTGATTCTAAAGCGGTTTGCTTGTAGCTGGCTAAAATCAAATGTTCGCTGAAAATTTGGCGATATGCAGCCCAGATGATGCTATCAATATCTTGGTCTGAGGTAGCTCTATCTAAGCGATAAGTAGTTGGGGTGTCTTCGTTGGCAACTTCATAACCTTCTACTCGCTGGTTTTGCGACTTGGGCGCATATTCTAGTAGTGGTATTGACATCTTTACTTTTACCTTGTTATATGGTACTTTAATGAGTTTACTGAGCCAAGGCTAACTGAACGCGAGCGCGGACGGCTTTTTCAATATCCTTAGTCAGCATTAATTGAAATTTAGCCGAAATAAGTAATTGCACTCTATCTACTTTTGCTAGAGCTTGTAACCCAACAATAGCAGCATAACGAATTGACCAATCTGGATCTTCGCAAATCAACAGAAGTGTCTCTAGGGCGCGGTTAATGGCTATTTCAGCTTCAGTAGGTGCTAATTTCTGCCAATGTATGTTTCCTAATCCCTTCGCAGCAGCACGGCGGACACTAGGGGCAAAGTCAGTCAATGCAGTGGAGATGAGAATATCCAAAGCACGGGGATCTGCGATCGCAGCTATTGTACGAATCGAATAAGCCCGTGCGCCATAGTTATAATCATCAATTTGGTCTAGCAATTGTGGCACTGCTATTTCTCCCAACTCCGTCAACCCGGCTGCCGCCACTATGGCCGCTGCTGGATTGTTATAACCAAAGACGGCAATTAAGGTAGGAATTGCCAATGGATCTTTGGCTGCTGCCAAATTTTTAACTGCTGTCACCATTTGCTCAGGTGTTTCTGCTACGGTGACAGCCCGAATTAGTTCATCCATTTGATTAGTCGTCAGTGGTCAGTGGTCAGTGGTCAGTGGCTTCGCCGTGAGCGTCAGCCGAACGGTCAGTAGTTTTGCAACTGACAATTAACAACTGACTACTGACTATAAGAGTGAATCTATGAGATTCATGATTCGGATAGCTGGTTCGGATATATCAAAAGTATCAGACTGTTCTGGCAGTTGATACTCTAATAGTCCTTTTAAAGCAATAAGTTTAAAGCTACTTTCCACTTGCGCTTGGGCGATCGCCTCTGCTGCTGCCAAATACCCAATCGCCCCTAAATCCCCCAACACAACGCGACGCATTTTCAAATCACCTGTTGCCAAAGTTTTCACTAATAACTCACCATAAATAGAGTCTTGTGTCAGTTGGTACATGGCTCTCGCGGCGGAGCATTGTAATCGAGGAACAGAATGCTTGAGAAAAGGCTGCACAAGGGAAATAGCCTCAGTTGCACCCATAGCTCCTAAGGCTTCTAATACTGCTGTATAGGGTTGGGCAAGGTGGGGAAAACCAGGTACTTGTACAGCTTGGTCAACTCCCCCATCGAGCAGTTTGATCAGTGCTGGTAATGCGGTTTTATCCTGAAGCATAGCTAAAGATTGGGCTGCTGCTTCGCGGACATAAAAATCACTACATTCTAAACACTTAATCAAACCTGGTACGGCTTTTAGGTTGCCCAATTTACCAAGCGCCCTCGCGGCATTACGCCGTAAGGGATAACCACCCAGTTCGGTTCTGTCAGATTCATCCTCTAACGCCTTGATCAGTGCGTCTATGGCTTCTGGCTGACTGACCCGGAACTTACCCAACCACCAAGCAGCATAATAGCGGAGACTTAAATCTGATGATTGCAGGTTAGCGATCGCTATCTCTGGTGTGAGATTTGGGGCATTCTCTACAGAATATGCTTCTCCACTGGTTTCTATCATTGCCAGGGCGTTATGTTTATTCTGCTACTGTCAAAGTTTCAATTTTGACTATTCTGCCACCTAAACGGCTAATTCGTTGCATTTCCTCATTCATCCGGCTGTAGGGTACGGTAATAAACACGCTACCACTGCGGCGAATGTCAAATTTATTTTTGTCGCTTTCTTCGTTTTGCTTTAAGCCGACAACTTCGTAACGAAATACGCGGCTTGCAGATGAGGAAACGCTACTAGCGCCAAGTGTGGTTTGACCGAACATTACTTCTATATCTCCTATGATGAGTTTTGTCGGTGAACAGCACCGGATCTTAGGTTGAAATTACGCTGACAATTTTGCCGCCAACTCGATGAATTTGCTGCATTTTGTCTAAAAGGCGCTCGTAAGGTACAATAAATACTGTGCTGCTGCGGCGCACGCTGGGGTATCCTGGATTGCGGATGCCTGTAACTTCAACTCGGTAGGTACGATTTGATTCTCCTACAGCATTACCCAAGTTTTGCTTAGGAGCGTTACCCGCAGATACACGGAAACCCCAGTTTTCATTACTGCCAGATGGTCCAACAACTGATGAGGTCTGATTACTAGCTAATTCCCGCGCTAAACGAGATTTAGAACCTTCGACTTGAGCAGTATCGCTGTTTGCATAACCCCGGTATAAACGGAACATCCGAGTAAATCCGGCTGCACTTTGTCCTATTTGAAAATCAAAACCGCGATAGTAGGGAACAACACTTTCCCCAAAGCTATTTTGATATTCTTCAGAATCAATGTAGGAGTCAATTTCTGCGTCGTAACCTTGGTTAATATATAAGTCTAAGTGGTAAGTTACTTCGGACTCATTGTATGGTGCGCGACCCAACAAATGTTTATAGTTGAGTTCAATTAACCGGGTTTGAAAACTGTTGTAGAAGAATTTAGCTTTGTAGAGTTCTGATTTAGCGATGCTGCGAACAAACTCACGGACGCTCAAGTTGCCATCGCGTAGCAGTGATTCTGCGCTGATTAAGCGATCTGATGCCAATATATAGTCATTTCCTAAGACTTGCCGATAAACGGCACGAATTACTAATTCGACTTCTTCACGGCTGGCGTTGGGGCGCAGTTCAACTCTGCGTGCGTCGCTAAAAGGCTCTGTCCCCAGTCTGGATGCTGCTGTTGTAATTGCCATATTTTTCCCCTTTATTGTGCCGAATTTTGGCTGAATAAAGCTTGGTCAGTTGTCAGTTGTCAGTGGTCAGTGGTCAGTAGGATTTACCTCTTACCTCTTGCCTCTTGCCTCTTGCCTCTTGCCTCTTGCCTCTTGCCTTTTGCCTCTTGCCTTTTGCCTCTTGCCTCTTGCCTCTTGCCTTTTGCCTCTTGACCTGTTTTATCTGTACATAAAACTATGCCCGGAGCTAGATCCAATTGCTAGGTGAACCAGAGTGATCATGTATGGTCTTAACGCCACTCAATTCCCAGTCAGAATGTTTTCTAACTTACGCAGTGACTCCCCATGAACGACTGGTGAACCCCTTTAGGGGTAAATCCATCTAACAATTGTATCCCTCTCCGGGCATGACGCTATCTAGCTAAGAGCGTTGATTGCGTAGTCAATGTAGGTATTAGCTTCGTTAGCAGCTTGACCACTTAGACCATGACTAGCTTTGATGGATTTCAATGCTTCTACATACCAGCTAGGAGACAAGTCAAATGCGGCGTTAACTTCAGCTAAACCGGCAATTAAGAACTCATCCAAAGGACCTGTACCACCAGCAACTAAGCTATAAGTGATGATGCGGAGGTAGTGACCAACGTCACGAGCGCACTTGGATTTACCACGAGCATCAGATGCAAATTGATTGCCTTGTGTAGAGGTGGTGTAAGGGAATTTGCTGTATACAGCGCTGGTAGCACCGTCAATCAATTTTTGAGCGTTAGCTGTTAAACCACGAGCAGCTTCCATGCTGGCAGCGGCACGAACTAGACGACCGTTAACTGCTTGTAATTCGGTGTTGCTTAAAAAGCGTCCTTGGGTATCAGCAGATGCGATTGCTTCGGTAATTGGTGTTTTCATTGGTGAAAATCTCCTAGATAGTTTCTTGCTTTTTTTGTATGGCTAGGCCATGCAGACTATGGGAAAAGCTCAATTCAGGTTCGAGCCAATTTGTAGTGAATTATTAAGCAACAGCAGCCGCAGCGCGGTCGAAGTAGCTTGCCAATTCAGAAACCAAAGAACTGCAATCACCTTTGGTGATACCGTTAGGATCGTTAACGATAGCGATCGCTGCTTCTTTCATTTTACCAACACCAACTGCTACAGAGCTACCAGGAGTACCCAAAGCTTGGTATGTTTCGCGCAAGCCGTTCAAGCAACGGTCATCAAGAACACTAGCGTCACCAGCGATAGCGGCGTAGGTAACATAGCGTAAAATGATTTCCATGTCGCGTAGACAAGCAGCGTTCCGACGGTTGGTGTAAGCATTACCACCGGGAGCGATCAATTGAGGCTGTTCTTCAAATAAAGAACGAGCTGCGTTGGTAACGATAGCGGAAGCGTTGCTTGTAATGCGGTTAACAGCGTCTAAACGCTTGTTGCCGGAAGCTACAACTGCACTTAAAGCATCTAGTTGTTCGGTGCTGAGGAATTCGCCTCTAGCGTCGGCTTGGGAAACAACCTTGGAAAATACATCTAATGTCATGGACTCTAATCTCCTAAATTACTTAGTTGAGAGATGTCTAAATTAAAACTAATTTGGATTTGTTCGCAACGGAGTCAAATCAAAGCGTTTCTCAATTCGCTCTCTCATTTACTAGTTTACAGTTTACAAACCAAAAATTATGAGAGTCAAGGAAAATTTTATGAGAAAGTGGCAAACTTGATGAATTGCCTGCTTTTTTCAACTTTCCTCTGTTGTTTAACCCCTACAGTTTATGTTTATACAATGCTATAGAGTCTTTATTCGTTACAAATTATGAATAAATGAGATCATAGCCTAAGATAAGGCTCAAATCCTTCCTATATAAGGGGTATAGCTGAGAAAATTCTTATATTTACGTTACATAACTTTATATTTTTTGCAAAAAATCGCAATACTCGGCGGTTAAAGACTGTTTTAATTTTGCTGTAAACTCTTGATATAACTACACCAAAGCTTTTTTTAGCTTCTATGTGAGTTTTATAATTTTTGTTAAGGAATGTTAAATTTACATTTCTAAATATTTGGGAAATTTTCTTTTTTTTCCCCCCTGGGGGGATATAAATTTTTCCAAAGGTAAAACTCACAAAATGAGACTAAATGGCTATTTTTTCAGGAATTCTTAATAAATACCACTACGACGGCGCAGGACTTCCAGTAAAGTTGTCAAGCTGCGGGGAAGGGGTGCTGTGACTGCGACTAAATCGCCAGAAATGGGATGTTGTAACTGAAGTTTCCAAGCGTGTAATGCTTGTCCCGGCAAATTTACACCCAGGGAATGACCTGAACTATAAATGGGGTCGCCGACGATGGGATGACCCATTTTGGCGCTGTGAACGCGAATTTGATGGGTGCGTCCTGTTTCTAGTTGGAAGTGAATTAAGGTGTAGTTGCCAAACCGTTCTTTTACACGCCAATGAGTAATGGCGTTGCGTCCACCATCTTCTATAGAAACAATAGCCATTTTTTTACGGTCTTGGGGATTGCGTCCAATGGGTAAATCTATAATTCCGGTTTCTGTTTTGGGAACACCGTAAATTAGTCCTAAATATTCTCTTCTGGCGGTTTTTGCTTGTAGTTGCGCTTGTAGGTGTTGGTAAGCTAGGTCTGTTTTGGCGATCGCAATTGCTCCTGTTGTATCTTTATCTAAACGATGGACAATTCCCGGACGTTGCACGCCACCGATTCCTGGTAAGTTGGGACAGTGTGCCAATATGGCATTAACTAGAGTCCCGTCAGGATGTCCGGGTGCGGGGTGGACTACTAAACCTGCGGGTTTATTGAGAATGATGAGTTCGTCGTCTTCGTAGAGGATGTCTAGGGGAATATCTTCTGCGATTACTTCTAAAGGTTGAATGGTGGGAAGTTCCAGGGTAATGCGATCGCCTGTTTTCAGGTTAATCTTTTTAGATGTGCAAATCTTGTCATTAATTTGAACATGACCCTGTTCTATTAACTGCTGGATGCGAGAACGGGATAAATCTGATAACTCTTGAGATAAGTAGCGATCTAGGCGATCGCTATTTTCGGTAACTTGGATGCTATTAATTGCAGACACGATTAGGTATGGGGTGTTTTAAGAAACATTGAGGTTCAAAATGTTCTGGGAGAACCGCTGTACTTCATTTTTTCATCTTATGTTTAAGATAGTTTTTTATTTCTCTAAAAAATCTATAGTAACCTAAAAGTAATACTTGAATACTTATAATTCAAAACCCTTGTAAAATTCACTAATTAAATGATCATGAGAGAAAATTTTAATGATCAATCCCAGCATATTAACACAATTCCGATTAGTAGATATAGATTTTTTCAAAATATCCAACCAATTAGCTTATTAAAAAAGATTACTAATAATTCTTTTACTGGTTGTTTGCAGGTATTTAGTGAGTCGGGTGCTTGGTCAATATATATGGATCAGGGTAAACTAATTTACGCTGGTTATTCTGAGGAAATGTTTGAACCTCTTTATCGTAATTTACAGAGATTGAGTCAGCAAATTTCGACTCTTCCTATGGGTATTAATGAACAGGTACGGATGATTTTTGAAAAGGATCTTGAAAATCAGTCAATACCAAATCCAGATTATTTAGCAATTTGTTGGTTAGTTAATCAAAAATATATTAGTCACTTTCAGACTGCTTTGTTGATTGAACAATTAGCATTGGAGGTTTTAGAATCATTACTAGATTTAGAATATGGCAGTTATGAATTTGTTCGACATACTTTTTTAGATAATCTTCCTAAATTTTGTCATTTAAATTTAAGAACTTTAGTAGAACAATGTCAATCAGGGGTTAAGGTTGATGTTCAGGAAAATTTGAATTTTGAAAATCATCATCAATCCCCGTCACATACTACATATCACGAACAGTTACCTAAAAGCAATTCTGAGCAAGTTGATTCTCAACTACATATACATCAGCCGATAAACTCCCCAGTTAGGGAGAGGAAGAAATATAGTATTTTGGGTGTGGACAATGATTATAGCATATTAAATACTGTGGAAAATTTTTTAGATGAGCAAATATTTTCTGTGCTGAAATTCATGGATTCTTCCCAAGCTTTAATGGAAATTTTGCGAGTACAGCCCGATATGATTTTATTAAATGTAGAAATGCCTAATTTAGATGGCTATGAAATCTGTTCTTTATTGCGGAAACACTCGCATTATAAAAATACTCCTGTGATTTTGATGACCGAAAGAATCGGATTAAGAGATAAAGCTAAAGCCAAATTTGTGAGGGCTAATGGCTATTTAGAAAAGCCTTTTTCTCAAGGGGATTTACTGAAAATTATTTTTCATCATATTGTGTGAAAATTTGACCCCTACAAAATTGATTAGTTTAGGGATTTTTATAATGTTCAATTTATTTTGCACTCATACCCAGATCCCCGACTTCTTAGAGAAGTCGGGGATCTGACTCTTGGAGTTAATGTACCACCACGTCTTCGTGTCTACTGCGATATTTGGGGCAATCATATAAGGTTTATAAGGTTTGCTTTTGGTGTAGAGTTTATATAAATAGGGATGTCTAAAAAATCAGTATTTACAAAATTTAACAACATGAGTGGTAAGTTCATTGTATTTGAAGGTGTGGAGGGTTGTGGTAAAACTACTCAGATGCAACGGTGTTTTCAGTGGTTAGAAAGCTTAAATATATCAGTAATACTGACTCGTGAACCAGGGGGAACGGAGTTAGGAAAGGATTTACGGGCGTTATTATTGGAAAAGTCACCAAGTAAGCCGGTGGGGGAAGTCACGGAACTATTATTATATGCAGCGGACAGGTCACAACATATTGAAGAAGAGTTAAAACCTAATTTAGCCATAGGGAAATTTATTTTGTGCGATCGCTATACTGATTCTACTATCGCCTATCAAGGTTATGGTAGAGGTTTAAATATGAATCTCATTCATCAACTTAATCAGATTGCTACTGGTGGCTTAGAAAGTGATTTAACTATTTGGTTAGATGTAGATGTCGAGGTAGGACTATCCCGCAAACGGGGACAAGCTAAACTAGATAGAATTGAACAGGAAACTATTACTTTTCATCGCCGGGTACAGCAAGGATATACAGAATTAGCTGCATCCAATCCATCCCGGATTGTGCGAATAGATGGCAATGACAGTCAAGATATCGTTCAAAAAAGTATCCAGGAAATTTTACAGCAACGCCTGTTTTCATAACTATGTTCTCGTCATTAATCGGACAACAGCAAGCGGTAGAATTATTAACTCAATCCGTTAAACAACATCGAGTTGCACCAGCTTATATGTTTGTGGGTGCTGATGGTGTAGGCAGAAGTTTAGCAGCAAAATGTTTTATTGAATTACTTTTTTCTAGTTCTATAAAACCCGATCAAATTCCCATTTTACACAATCGCATTCAGCAAAGAAATCATCCAGCTTTATTGTGGGTAGAACCAACTTATCAATATCAAGGACAAAGACTCACCCCAGCAGAAGCAGCCGAAAAGGGAGTTAAACGCAAAGCACCACCGATTATTCGTTTAGAACAAATTCGAGAAATTACGCAATTTCTTTCTCGTTCACCATTGGAAGCAGCGCGGAATATCATAGTATTAGAACAAGCAGAAACAATGGCGGAATCTGCGGCAAATGCGTTGTTAAAAACTTTAGAAGAACCAGGAAAAGCAACATTAATTTTAATTGCCCCCTCCCCCGAATCTGTGCTACCAACTTTAGTATCCCGTTGTCAAAAAGTCCCTTTTTATCGGTTAAATACTGCGGCTATGACTGAGGTATTGACACAAACAGGAAATGCCGAAATTTTGCAACATCCAGAAGTTTTAAACATAGCCGCAGGTAGTCCAGGAAATGCCATTTCCTCCTACCAACAATTGCAAACCATTCCTAGCGAATTTATCGCCCAGGTGAAAAAAACGCCAACATCTTACCGTCATGCTTTAGAATTAGGTAAAAAAATTGATAAAGAATTAGATACAGAAGCCCAATTATGGTTAATTGACTATTTACAACAATACTATTGGCAACAAATACATGAACCAAAAATTATTCAACAATTAGAAAAAACCCGGAAACATTTACTTTGTTACGCCCAACCTCGTTTGGTTTGGGAATGTACATTTCTAGCCTTATTTCAAATATCCCAAAATCCGTAGGGTTTCCCCACCCTCAATTACAGTAGGTTAGCATTGAAAATTGTCTTTATGGGAGGGCAAGAGGCAAGAGGCAAGAGGCAAAAGGCAAGAGTGAAGAAGCTTTGGACGATTTTACTTTTCTTTTTTCTTTACACACCTTGGTTTTATAGACTTCCAATTAAAAAAATATCCCAAAATTTCTTGTGGTGCGGGCATCTTGCCCGCTAATAATAAAAGGACGGGCAAGATGCCCATCCCACAAGATTGGATCATCTTTTTTGTGGAGTTCTCTTATTCTCTTATTGTGTTCACCTACTTACAGTAGTTTCCAATGATATGAGTTACATCTTAGCCCCCTCATCGCTTGCGGGGAGGGGGTTGGGGAGGGGGTTGGGGGTGGGGTTCTTGTACCTCATAACACCGGGAAGTGCTGTATATTGCTTTTATATTGCCTTTAATTATCGAAATTTTCCCACTGTCTCATTTAATCAGGATCACAACGAATTTCAATCATAAACCCATCGGGATCATAAAAATACACTCCTCTACCAGTAGGACGGGAAACTGGTCCATAAGCAATGACCAAATTATTTTCTTGAATTACTGCTAATGCTTGGTCAAATAGTTCTGGATCAATATCAAAGGCTAAATGATACGCTCTAGTGAAAGACTTACTGGGATCTGGATCTGGTGGTAATAATTCTGGTTCTCCAAATAAGTCAATAATTGTACCGTCAGGAGTGGCAAAGTTGGCGACTTTTCCGGTGTTGACAAGTTCTATTAATGTTTCTGGTATTTCATCCCCTGTAAGTTCGTGTAAGCCTAAAATATGACCATAAAAATGGCGAGATGCTGCCATATTTTGGACGTTAAAAGCGATATGATGAACCTTGCGGAGGTAGCCAGTGGGAATATTTTTTTGAGAAATCATCATCCCGAAATTTAGAATCTATGGATTTAAAATTATCTGCAAATCGAGAATAAAGCCCGGTAAAATATCTTCACCAGAAAGTTTTGGTGGGTTGTCAACATCAAAGTTTAAAACTTCTACATCTTTTCCGTAACGATAAATTTCTACTAAGGGTGTTTGTGGATCAATTAACCAACCTAAAAGCGCCCCATTATTTTGATATTCTCGCATTTTAGCGCGTAATTTTTCTAAACTATCCGTTTCTGATCGCAATTCAATCACAAAATCAGGACAAAGGGGGGGAAACCGTTTTTTTTCTTCTTTACTTAAAGCCTCCCAACGTGCTAGTTTTACCCAAGCTGCATCAGGACAGCGATAAGCACCACTGGGTAATTTAAACTCTGTAGAAGAATCAAATACTTTACCTAATTTAGTTTGACGATTCCAAATACTTAAATCTGTAGTTATATCTGAGTTTCTAATTCCGCTTTCTCCACCTGTGGGAGGCATAATAATTAATTCTCCCGTTTGGGTAAGTTCTAATTGCCAAGGTTCGTTGGCAATGCAAAGTTGATAAAACTGCTCATCTGTTAAATTTACTGCGGGAGGTATGTTTAAGGTGAGGGTTTCCATAGGTTTTGCTTAAAGAGGCTAGTTTTATTATCAGATAAAATTCATGAAAATTCAGAAAAATTTAGGCTAGGCTAGGAAAATTCAGGCTAGGCGATCGCTAAAATTGACCCCAATGATCTAATACAATGCTGGTCGGTCAAGGAAAATGGGGAGTAAAATGTTCAATTAACGTCTATATTCATCTCCACAATCACCAATTAACTTATATAAATCTTTTGACTGTTCAGAAACTGCATCTATTTTCCCGATATCCTCAGCATCTAAATTGAAACTAAACACCCTAGCATTATCTGACAAATGTTCTGCAATTCCTAACCTTGCACCCACAATTACACCCCCAACTGCTGGCTGATTTAAAACGTAATTTACAGCCACATTAGCAATACTTACTTGATGTTTATTAGCAATGGTTTTTAAGGTATTTAGTAACTGTTGAAATAGTCCCCAACCACCCCAATTATCAATCATTTGTTTGTATTTTCTCAAACTGGTGGTATTTATTTCTAAGCCTTTAAGTTCTGGTTTATTCAAATACTTTTCTGATAACAAACCACCGCAAATACTACCATAGGTAAACAACTTAATATCATGTTCTTGACAAAATTTAACCATGTTTACCTGTGGTCTTCTGTCAACTAAAGAAAACTGCACTTGATTAGAAACAATCTTGATTCCTGCTTCGGTGATAATTTGCAAATGTTCGGTATCAAAATTAGTTAAAGCTAAATGTTTGATTTTACCTTCTGTTTGCAATTCTACCATATATTTGAGAGCATCTAAATAATTAGCATCTCGATATTCCCACCAGTGAAACTGCATTAAATCCAATGATTTAACGTCCATTCTTCTCAAAGAAATATCAATATTTTCCTCAACCAGTTTTTTTGTCATCTTCCCCGCACGAGGAACCCACTTGGTAAAAGCTTGAATATTATTTACAGCTTCTTCTCCACGAGTCGCTATCAGTTGACGACGAAACTCACCAATAAAATCTTCTGCTGGTCCATAATGGTCTGCTAAATCCCATGTTGTAAAACCAGCATCAACATATTGAAACATAGACTCAATGGCAGTTTTGGGGTTAATGCGTCCATGTCCACCGGAAACTTGCCACATTCCATTTAAAATTCGGCAAATTTTCAAGTCGGGAGTAAATTGTAAATAGCTTTCTTGAGGTAACATCATATTTTTTATCTTGTTATTTCCAGTCTTTTTCTGCTTGTTCCAAAACATAAGCTGCAACTTGTTGAATTTCCTCAGTTGTCAATCTTTTTTTATAAGCTGACATATTATTCTTACCATTAGTGACAATGGCTGTAATCGCTTCTAAAGAATCCATGCCATATTTTTTAAGTGCATTCTTTTTTAAGTTTTTACCGCGTCTAATGATATTTTCCCCATTAATATGACAACCAGCACAATGAAAACTAAAAATTTCTGCCCCTTTGGCTGTATCTAAAGCGTTAGCGGGTGAGGTGAAATTGATAGTCCACAAGCAAAATGTGCATAATATCAATACTATTAGTTTTTTCATAAGGCTTCAAAATCAGATATGAAGCCGATAAAGTTTGTACATTGTTCCTGAAAAGCTTCTGCTTCACTGACATCTTCAATTTTATAGGACATGATCCGTTTTCCATCTG
The DNA here is from genome assembly GCF_001672085.1 of Anabaena sp. AL93. Taxonomy (NCBI): domain Bacteria; kingdom Bacillati; phylum Cyanobacteriota; class Cyanophyceae; order Nostocales; family Nostocaceae; genus Anabaena; species Anabaena sp. AL93. The sequence goes on from NZ_LJOU01000002.1 coordinate 41,308, forward strand.
GCATTTTTTTAGAACCAATCAATTCAGCTTGGTAATTTTCTACCATTTTCTTAAATTCAGCACCGTACACTTTCCACGCTTCACCATCGCAAGTGATATTTACCTGCCACATAATTAAAATTTAGTTATTGACCAATATTGATTATTTCATAAATTGGCAACATTTAACTAAAAAATTCCTGGCGACTAGAAGTCGCGGCTATACAGACAAAACCCACCTGCGTGGGTTAAAAACTTCTAATTGCTGAATCTACGAAGGTAGACTTTGCTTGTGTAGCGTGGTGGAAGCATCTTTCTAATCGCCAAATACTTTGAAGTACCTAAAGATAGATATGATTTTATCTCTTTAGAGGGTGTTCATAGCTAAAAGATTTCGCCATAATGAGTGTAAGTGTTGTAATGAGATTTGTATTTAGTATGACCACAAATAAGAACATTAAAGAACAAATTCAAATAGATTTATACCAAGCTAAAGAAACAGGACAATTAAAAGCTGAACGCATTCGGGAAATTGTCAAATCTGCTGTTTCTCAAGTAGGTTCTGAGTTTCAAGAAGGTTCTCATGAACTGCGTAATTTAGTTAATGATGCTGTGTCTACTGTCATTGATAATTTACAAGAAAAAGGTAGTGAAGTTAAAGAAGGAGTGGTAGCTTCAATTGAAGGAGCGATGGAAGCAATAAATCTGAAAAAACACTCAGATATTGTCAAAACTCAAGCTGAAATTAAGCAATTACAAGCTCAATTAGATAGAGAAGAAGAAGAACTACAAGCAGAAATTGAAGGAATTTTAACGAAGATAATCGAAACAAGTCAAGATAAATCAGCAGACACAAAAATTGCGATTGATTCAGCCATTGATTCTATAAAAGATAGTGAAGAAATTGGATTATTAAAGAAACGCTATGCACAATTACAAGCACAGTCAGCAATTATTCGAGCCAATTTATCGGCACGTTATAGCGGAAGTGATCAAGAAGTACAGGATTATTTAAATGAAGCCAAACAATGGTGTGATAAATCCCATCCCAAAGCCGAATCTATCACAGCACAAGTAAAAGAAAGTTACTCAGTTCTGGAAAAAAAATTGACAGATGCAGGTGCAGTTATAGCAAAGAAAGAACGTCAATTAAAACAAACTTTACGCGAGTTACTTTTAGCAACGGCTGATTTATTCAAAGATAAAGATATTCGTGCTTAAAGACTAACTATCCTTTAGATCCCCGACTTCTTAGAGAAGTCGGGGATCTAAATTCTTGTTGCTTGTTATACTTAATAAGTACCTTCCTCTCTATTAATATTTTCTTCATGCTTGACAATTACCCAAACTGCATGAATGCTACCAGGAAGCCAACCAAGCAGGGTCAGCAAAATGTTAATTAACAAAGTTGGACCAAAGCCAACGGTGAGAAAAACCCCCAAGGGAGGTAGAAATAAACCGATAAGTATACGCAGTAAGTTCATGGATATTTCCTAGTTTTAAAGTTGGGTTTACCTATTGACTATCTTGTAATTCAAAACCTTTTTCTGCGAAGTATTTACTGAGAAAGGTATTAGCTAAAGAAAGAACTACAGGACCGAGAATAAAAGCAATTAATCCTTGAACTTGAAAACCTGGAACTAAAACTGATGCTAACCAAAAGCAAATTCCGTTAACAATTAGGGAAAATCCACCTAATGTGAGATATGTCAAAGGTAAAGACAAGATATTAATGGTTGGTTTAACTCCACTATTAATTAAACCAATCACAACAGCGGCAATTAAAGCTGCCGGAAAATTAGCAATATCTACACCGGGAACAACTAAATCAACAATCAGCAAACTTAAAGCTGTAGCGAGTGCAATGAAAAAATATGACAACATTTTTTACCTCAGTAACAGCATTATCTGTGCTAATTACTATTTTCAAAGATAGACTAATATTTCACATCTTTTCTTAGATATAATCTTGATCTATCTTAGGTTAGATTAAATAATAAATTTTCAGTAAGATACCCGACTTCTCTAAGAGGGTGTTTGAAAAGTTATGGTTGATGTATCAAATATTTTTTACCCCTCCCTAACCCTCCCCTTGTAAAGGGGAGGGAACTGGATTTTTATTGTTTCCCCCCTTTACAAGGGGAAAGGGGGTTAGATTTCTGGAGATTATCGGTTTCATCTAATAGTTTTCAAACACCCTCTAAGAAATTATTGTATAACCAAAAAACCTAAAATTACAGTATTAAGTAATTGTACAGTATTAAGTAAGTAGGTGAACAGAAAAATTTAAAGGTATCTAACGATATGTAAAGTTGTCTCAATGCGATGACTGTGTTTCTACATGATCTCGCATTGACTAAATTGCATCGTGTATTTCTCTAGTGCAGTCATTTTATTTACACCAACTGTATATTTATTCTTATCAGTAGTCAATTATTGCTGTATTGAGTATAATTTATTTTATTAAACGCTTCTGTCAAATATAAAAAGGTAATTATCCATGTCTGACGATTCCCAGCGTAATTCTGCTGTCAATGCGGCTGCGACAACCAACATTCACCACGTCAATTTACAGGATCTATCTAAAAGCATGGTAGATAGATTAAGTAAAGGCGGTGTTCGTTCTGGCGAACCTATCCGAACGACAATAAAAGCCCAAGAAATGCTAGATAAGATTCCCCCATCTCAACGTGCGAGTATAGATAGTCAAACTGCGGCCAAGAATGTAGAACAGTACCTATCTGATAAGCACGCTAGTCACGTTAAACCCCACAGTAAGGGAGGTTCTAATGATCCGAGTAATATCAGATGGGAGAATGGTAAGGATAATATGGCTCGTGGTGATAAAACCATGACTAGTCGGGAGCAAATGAGATTAAATGCTAAATACCACTTTGATAACTTAACTGGTGCTGTAAAAGCAGGTTTGCAAGCTGCACCAATAGGGGCGGCTGTGGGTGCAGTTACAACTGTACCTTTTTCACTTCTAACTCATGGGCTGCGTGTAGTTCGAGGTGAAATTTCTGCACAGGAAGCGGCTACAGAAACATTAAAAGATACTGCTATGGGTGGTGCAGTTGGGGGTGTAACAGCATTTACAACAGCAACATTAGCAGCAGCTTGTCCACCAATAGCGATCGCATTAACTACAGTAGCACCTTTATTAGCTGTTGTTGGTACTGGAGGTATGGCTGTTGAGTTTTTCAGAATCTTAGATGATCATAAACAGGCTGTAAAAACCTATTATGAATCTTTAACTCAGCAAGAATTAAGAAGATTACAAGAAATTGAAAATGATCTGATTTATGAACATCAGAAAAATCTAGAATTTTTGGCAGAAGCAAAAGCAATTAATCAAGAAATTACAAATCGTCCAATTGCACCAGGAATAGAAGGGGCTATGCAACGGTTACGTGAATCAGTGGCTATTGCTCAATCTTTAGGACTTACATCAGCAGATAGTAAATTATTGCCTAATTCTCAACCTGTTTACCTTCCTTCTAGTCATTAAATAATAAATCAAGAATTCTATGATTTTCATACTACCTTTTGTATTTGGTGCTGTAGGTCTAGCTGTTGGTGCTGTTGCAGGTGCTTTTACTTCTCATGCTGCTGGAGAAAATGATAGACAAGCTGCAAAATATCACAGGAAAGTTGCAAATGAATTAGTTGAGAAATACACGAATCTACAAAAACAATACTATGAACTTGCTGATGAAAGTCAGAAACAAATTCACGATTTAACTCGACAGATTGCATTAGGTGAAATAGAAAAAGACTGTTTGCGTTTAGCACTGAGATTGCAACAGAGTTTGATTTATTTGATGTGGGAAATTGATAAAGAACCAACAGCAGAAATTTTAAATCAGTTTAAACTAGCAGTAGAACAAACTAATTATATTCTCTATCAATTAAATGAGGAATTAATTATTGTTCCTAGTGATTACTATCAACGTAGTATTTCGTCAGTTGTTCAAAAACCAGAACGAAGATTACCACAAAGATTTAGTTTTATTAATAATCCAGAATTGGAGGATCTATATAATAGAATTTACAATAGTGGTAATAGACTCTTACAGTATCTAAATGAGATTCGTAATAGACGTATTAAAGAAGGTGATATTATTAAAAAGCTTCAATTTTTTGAGGATAATATCACAAAAGCTTTGTATGACTTATCGCAATGCAAAAATCAGGCGGGCTTAATTTCGAGATTAACAGATATTTTGGATAAAATTAACAAATCTGCTCAAGATACAGCTTATTTATGTAATGTAGACCTTAGAGGATGGGATCTAGAATTTGAACAATTGAAAGCTAAAATATTTCAATATCAAAAAAATCATTATCCAGCTAAAACTAAGACTAAAATTAACTCAAGTAATTAATTTTTGCAGGTATTAACAACACTAATCAATAGAGGATTGATAAAAAATTATATGATTTTTATATTGCCTTTTGTAATCGGTGCTGTAGGCTTGGCCGTTGGTGCTGTTGCAGGTGCTTTTACTTCTCATGCTGCTGGAGAAAATGATAGACAAGCCGCTAAACATCACAGGAAAGTTGCCAATGAATTAGTTGAGAAATATACGAATCTACAAAAACAATACTATGAACTTGCTGATGAAAGTAAAAAGCAAATTGACGACTTAACTCGACAGATTGCATTAAGTGAAATAGAGAAAGATTGTTTGCGTTTAGCTGTGAGATTGCAACAGAGTTTGATTTCTATAATGTGGTCTATTGATAAAGAACCGACAATAGATGTCTTAAAGCAATTTGTAAAAGCAGTGGATCTTACAAATAATGTTCTCTGCCGAATTAATGAAGAGTTAGTTAATGTTCCTAGTGATTACTATGAACGTAATTTCACTCAAGCTGTGAAAAATAATCTTTTAACACAAACAGAAGAATTTACAGCTTTTCATAGTGGAGATACCACTGCCAATATAGTTTCAGAACCACCTACAAATAACACAACTACCCCAGGAATAAAAATAATGAAATCCTATTCACAAGAATTTCAAGATACCTATAACAGAGTTAATGATATAGGAAATAGACTCTTAACTTATCTAAAAGAACTTCGCGCAGGACGACTCCAAGAAGGAGATAATACCCAAGGATTAGAAAATGTTGAAAATAGTATTGTACAAGCTTTACAAGCCTTAGTTAAACAAAAATATCAAGTAGCTGTAATTGCAGCTATGAATGCAGGTAAAAGTACATTCCTCAATGCTTTGATTGGTGCAGATGTTTTAGCTACTAATGTAGAGGCTTGTACAGTTTTTCGTACAGATATTCGTCCAATTAACGCAGAACAAACACCCAGACTTTTAGAACATCGAGAAAATCAAGAATTTCCTGAAATTATAGCAACTGGTGATGCAGAAGAAATTAAGCGGAAGTTTTCAGAACGGACATATCAAATAAGAGATAATAAAAATTTAGATCATACTATAAGTTTTGAATTAGAACATCCTATTGAAGCTATTAGTAAATTGCCTTCTCTAGCTGGATTTACCTTAGTTGATACTCCTGGACCAAATGAGTGGAACTCAGAGAGTTTTAATACAGTAGCTTTAAAACAGACGAGTCTACAAGCACTTCGCACTTGTGATGCTATCTTATTTATTCTGGATTACCTATCTTTTAAAGACAATATTAATTTAGAATTGCTGCAAGATTTAATTGAAAACCGCCAGGACTTTTTGGCACAAAATACAGGAAAAATGTACTTTGTACTTAACAAGGTAGACATGAAAGGAGAAAGTGATAGAAAGATTGAAGATGTGATAGAATCTTTAAGAATGAGTTTGGTTAGCTTTGGTATTCCTGAACCAAATATTTCTCCAGTCATTGCTAGACAGGCTTTATTGTCTAAGCTGATTCAAGAAGGAAAAGCAACTGATAGTCATATTAAGGATTTTGAAAAGTTTTATATCATTAAATATGCAGAAAGAGATGAAAAAGGTAGGATGCTTATTCCCTTACCAGAAGAAATTGCATCTCAATCTTTAGAAGATAGCGGTATTCTCAAAATTGAAGAGACAGTAATTAAAAATATTGTGCAAACTTCAGGATGGAATTTATTGAGTGATGTCTTGGCTGTTTTGAATAAAGCTGCTCAATCTGTAGCTGATACACTTACTACGGAAATTCGCGGTTGGGAGTTAGAATTTGAGGAACTACAACAAAAAATAGAGGAATATAAACAACGTTTTGAGTTGATTGAAAATAAGTTAGCAAGTGTAAAAAAGTCTGTACAGTCACAAAAGAAAAGATTATTCAAAACTTTTAGGCAAGAAATTTATAAGTTTGCTGAAACTGCTAAAAATCGTATAGATTTGGAAATTGATAAAGTAGTAGAAGAACAAGCTAAAAATTCGGGTTCTGTATCTAGTAAAGAAAACCAAAATCTTGTCTCGTTTATTTGGAATAAAGTTACTTCATTGTTAAAAGAGGATTCAACTTCAGAACCATATAAAATCAAGGTAAAAGACAAAAAAGATGCTAAAGAAATAGGTAAAATTATTAATGATTACTGCGCTCCTATAGTTCATAACTTTTGGCTGGATACACAAGACAGACTTGTGAGAGAAGGTGCAAAGATTCACGAGGACTTAGTTAAGCAAATTCAACAAGAAATACAAGCTATTTCTGATGAATTATCTCAGTATATTGGTGAGACTTTGCAAATAGAGATTGGTACTAATGCAATTCAGTTTCCTAAGTTTGAATTTTCTGGCATTGATACTAAAATTCAAGAACAACGAGAAGTTTTTGAAAGAACTAAGAAAATAACTATGCAAGAGGAACGTTGTTGTGCAAGTCCTCATGTCTATGAACAAGATGTTGTTATGAAAACAGAAGTATCCTACTATGAAATTGATTTACGGCTGACTGCTCAAGGAATTAAAGACAAGATAGATGAGCAAGTAAAGAGAAACATAGGTTTACTCAAGGGTATTATTGACGAACAAGTAGAAGAGAATTTTCAGAAAGGTGAACAGCAAATCAATGATTATATCAATAGATTTCTGGATATTTTCGATAATTTGCTGACACAAAGGGTAAAGAGAGAATCAGAAGTGAATGAGATTGTTTCTACTCTTAAAAGCCAAAAATCAGAAGTAAGTGAATATCTCAATGAATTGATATTGATTCAAGAAGTGCTTGATAATTGGAAACCATCACCTATTAACCGATAATTCTCGCTACAAACAAAACCCACACAAGTGGGTTTAAAATCCTTTGAACAACTTTTTAAAATGAAAACAGACAGCATATTTTACCGATTGTTTCAAGAAATACCCAGCATATTTTTTGAACTTATTGGTAACTCTCCCCAATTAGCAGAACTTTATCAATTTTCATCAGTTGAAGTCAAACAAACAGCCTTGAGAATAGATGGAGTTTTCTTACCTAACCAAAATACAGCCAATCCTGTAGGGTGCGTTACATTTCATTAACGCACCTTATTACTGGTTTGAATGCAGTTCTAAATTTTCAGTGCGATTATGATAGAGCAAGCAATGATGAATTTTCATCTTCATAAAATAATTTGATTGTGCTGAACTCCCGACGCAGTAAATTTTCAACTTGTAAGGTAGAACAGTTTCCCAGTCTAAGCCAGATGACTTTTGGAGGATTCCCCAACACTAAACTCAGATCGTGCATATCAGCATCTTTCGAGACAATCATCAAATCATTATCTTTTGCATAATTCCAAACTATCGGGTCTATTGTTGCTTTCATCCCTACATCCCGATAGCGAAGCGTGGCGTAAGCCATACATGAAGGGAGTCTGGAAAAATATCGCTTAAACGGGTGGATAATTTAGGCGATAAGTTTTCATCAAAGCAACAGCAACAAGTATTACAAATCATCGAGACAATTTTAATTTACAAGTTTCCAAGAATGAATAGGGAGGAAATAGAAGCTATGTTTGGATTAAGTGAGTTAAAACAAACCCGATTTTATCAAGAAGCAAAAGAAGAGGGAAAGGAAGAAGGAATAGAAGTAGGTGAACGCAAAGCCAAATTAGACGCAGTTCCTGGATTGATAGGATTGGGTTTAACTGGAGAACAAATCGCACAAGTTTTAAACTTAAGTTTGGCAGAAATTAGCGAGATTATTCAACAACAGAATACAAAGGACAGGTAAACATTTGGTGATTTGTGATCAAATCTCTGATTTTCATCCTTTAATCCTGCATATCCTGTATCCCTTAGAGGATGTTTTAAAAGTGGTATTCCGTAATTTTCATCATATTGCTACCCCCCTTTACAAGGGGAAAGGGGGGAAACAATAAAAATCCAGTTCCCTGCCCTTTACAAGGGGAGGGTTAGGGAGGGGTAAAAAATATTTGATACATCAACCATAACTTTTCAAACACCCTCTTACGGGAGGTGTTAGCCACTTCTGACAATTTACCTAACTATACTGCAAACGGTTCATAGTTTAACCAAATATGAAACCCCTCTGGTAAACCTCTCCAGTATTAAATGTTATTCCTTTTCCCTCTCCTATAGGGAGAGGTGCGGGGAGAGGCTTTAAACCTTGTTCTTTGTATGATAAAAAAGTCCAGCTTCTAGCCGTTTTGAGTATAACAAGTCAGGGAGAGGTAATTATTGTTTGATTCCTTTCATTGATAAACCTATGCGTTTGAGTTTTTCGTTGATTTCTAAAACTTGCACTTTAACGACTTGTCCAACTTTTACAATTTTTTTCGGATCATCTACAAATCTATCAGCAAGTTGGGAAATATGCACTAAACCATCTTGATGGACTCCAATATCAACGAAAGCACCGAAGTTAGCAACGTTGGTAATAATTCCTTCTAGTTGCATTCCTACGGTTAGATCTTTAATTTCTTTGATTCCTTCTTTAAAGGTAGCATATTTAAATTCCGCACGAGGATCTCTGCCTGGTTTTTCTAATTCGCTGAGAATGTCGCGCAGGGTTGGTTCTCCAATGGTTTCGGTAACGTATTTTTTGATGTTGGCTTTTTTGAGGTTTTCTGCAACTTGTGTCACTTGATTTAAGGATACTCCTAAATCAGCCGCGATAGATTGTACCAAAGAGTAACTTTCTGGATGAACTGCGGTATTATCTAAGGGGTTTTCACCACCACGAATTCTTAAAAACCCTGCTGCTTGTTCAAAGGCTTTAGGTCCTAATTTCGCTACTTTCAAAAGTTGACGACGGTTTTTAAATGCGCCATTTTGGTTACGATAGGCAATAATATTATTAGCTATGGTGGGGGTAATTCCCGAAACAAAGGTGAGAAGTTCTTTGGAAGCAGTATTTAAGTCTACACCCACATAGTTAACGCAACTTTCGACGGTTTCATCTAATTTCTTTTTCAGTAATTTTTGATCAACGTCATGTTGATATTGTCCGACACCAATTGATTTAGGATCTATTTTAACTAGTTCTGCTAAAGGATCTTGTAATCTTCTCCCAATACTGATTGCACCCCGCACGGTAATATCTAAATCGGGAAATTCTTCTCTAGCTACGTCGCTGGCAGAATATATAGATGCACCAGATTCATTTACCACAACTTTAACTGGTTTATGGGCTATATTTGGTAATATTTCGGCCACAAATTCTTCTGTTTCTCGTGACGCTGTACCGTTACCAATAGCGATTAATTGAATTTGGTATTTTTCAAGTAATTTTTTAATAGTTTGGGCGGCTTTTTGTCGTTGTTCTGCTGCTTGGTGGGGAAAGACAGCTTGATATTCTAAAAATTGCCCAGTTTCATCTAATATAGCGACTTTACACCCGGTTCTAAAACCTGGATCTATAGCCATTGTCGGTTTCATTCCTGCTGGTGCGGATAATAGCAATTCTCGTAAATTGGTTTCAAAAGTTTTGATTGATTCTATGTCAGCGTAGGTTTTTTTCTCGTTTGTTACTTCGCTAATTAAGGAAGTTTTCATCAAGCGGTTAAAACTATCTTTTAACATGACTTGATAAAAATCTCGAATATTGCGAACTTGAGTTTTTATTTCTTGAGATTCTAAATAACCCAGCACAAAATCTTCATCAAACGCAACTTCAAAACTGAGAATTTTTTCATCTTCTCCTCGACATAATGCCAACAGATTATGAGGGGCGATATTTTTGACTCTAATCTGATAATTGCGGTACATTTCAAATTTAGTTGTCCCTTCAGGATGTTCGTCTTTAATCCGAGAAATAAATACCCCATTTTCTAACAGATAATCGCGGATATAAGCGCGTGATTCTGATTTTTCTGCTACTTCTTCAGCTAAAATATCAGACGCACCTTTTAAAGCTTCATCTGCGCTTTTTACTCCCAAGGTTTCCGAAATATACTTTGCTGATTCTGCCTCTAAAGATGCGGAAATACCATTTTTAACATTTAGGGATTTAATAAATGTAGCCAGTGCTTCTAACCCTTTTTCCCTAGCAATGGTAGCACGAGTCCGACGTTTAGGACGATAGGGTAAATATAAATCTTCCAGTTCAGTTTTTTGTAAACAGGATGCTATTTTTGCTTGTAGTTCTGGGGTAAGTTTATCTTGTTGAGCGATCGCACTCACAATTACTTTTTTTCTTTCTTCTAACTCCGTTAAGTAATTATGCCTATCTTGTAAATCCCGTAATTGCACTTCATCCATTTCATCAGTGCGTTCTTTACGGTAACGCGCAATAAAGGGAATTGTTGCCCCTTCTGCTAAGAGTTCTAGCGCATTTTGTACTTGGTGGGGTTTAAGTTTTAGTTCAGTTGCGAGGAGTTGGGAAATGTTCAACATTGGATATTTAAATTGAAAGTGTTAAGTTGATTCCAGCACGAATAGATAGTGTTAACTTAATTTAGCAAATAATGGCATCATTTGAGAATAGCTAATTTCATCACTTGAGAATAAATTTGTTGCCATTTTGTCTTACTTAAGTATAATGTTAATAACGTTCTTGAAGAAGGTTAAAATCTACTGGTATTAAACAGTAGCTCGTAGTTTGGAGATTAGTGAAAATGCCTTTATTTTTCTTAATAACATTAGTTACAGGTGTAATGACTGGCTATCTCTTCCAAAGAAATGATGATGAAATCACCAATATTGCAGGTGTCTTCACAGCCGTCATTTTTATTGTAAGTTTAGTGTTATCACCTTGGCAAATTCAGTTTGGTATGTTGATGTTTGTGGTCATTGTCAGTAACAAACTGCTGAATAAAAATTGGTTTTAAATCAATTTTCGCAATATTTAGAAATAAAATACAGTCAAGTCGGCAATTATCCACCCTCGATAAAATAATCATTGAGGGGAAGGAGGGTGTTGATAGTTGGATAAAAGATAGAATAGCTGAAACTAGATAATTCAGTTAGAACTAAAAACATTTATTCTTTATCTAAATCCTACTAATTAATATCATCTAGAAATACTTGTTTATTTTCATCTACTAATTTTTGCAAACATTTCGCAAACTCTACCAATGAATTATTTTTTCTGAGAGTTTGGTTATTAATTTCAATATATGCTGCTATATTAGATGATTGACTTTCTTCATATTCCCGTTCTTTCAAATTTTTGGGTTTATCTTGGAGATTCGGATTATGCTTAATTAGGATTTCGCGTGATAACTTTACTAAACATTCCTTGACACCCCTTCCTCCTGACTCAGCTTCTGCTATTAAATCTGTTTGTCCACGTTGTTTACTATTGGCAAATTTGATCCATTCTGGATGATTTCGATGATCAGCATTTTTTGTAAAAAAGCAGCATATACCCAAATAATCAACTAATAACCAAGCCTCCAATTCTTGAATCATCGGAAAATATTTTACTCTTCCTTCACCTTCAAACAATTTAACAACTTCTTCAATTCGATTAACCAGAGAATTTTTTTCCCTCCGTCTTTGGTTTTGCGATTGTGTCCCATCAGAATCTAGCAGAAAGATAACTAAATCATCATTTTTTAAATAAGTATCAACTGCCTTCTTTAAACCATCTTGGATTTTTGGATGTATAGCTGTATTAAAACCCTGTTTAGTGGCAAGTTGGATAGTTATATTACCACCATAAAGCGCGACTATTTTGTTAGCAATACAGCCAACTGCTTTACTATCATGATCAGATTCCGGCACCCAAAGACGAACACTAGGCATATTAATCAGCAAAAATTCCTTCTAGTAAGTGACTATGATAAATCGCGCTACCTATTCCAAAATCATTCATCCAATCGGAAAAATCATCTCGGTTTTCTGCTAATTTATCAAGTAGACAAGCTTTAGTTCCTATTTCTCCTTTCTGATTTAAAAGGATTACCGAAATGTCAGATGATATTTCTTCAGTAGAAAAACAATCTAATAATTGAGAACTATGGGTTGTAAAAATCACCTGTGTTCTCTTGGATAACCTTTTGATCATATCAGCAATATCTTGTAAAATACCAGGATGAAAATTTCTCTCAGGTTCTTCAATACTAATGAGAGTTGGAACATCAGATTCATAAAGCATGATAAAATAAGCTATCAACCTCAGAGTCCCATCTGACATATTAGATAAAGCTATTTTTTTACCATCTTCTTCAATAACTTTAATAAGTGGTTCTGCAACATCATCTAACTGTAACTTAATTTTCAGACAGTCATACAGTTCTTGGCTCACTTCATCAAACTTATTTTTATCATGTCTACCCCAGTATTGTAAAACTTCTTCAACTTCACTAGCGTCAGTATCAAGGCTAGGTATTCTTTCATCATGTTGTAAAGATTTATAGATCATATTTAATTTAGTAATTCTAGAATGTATTCTGACGCTATCAGGATCTACATCATAGAATTTCCAATCTTTTATATAGCTTGCCAACTTTTTTGTAATTGGTTTATGACCATATTTACCTACATCCGCTAATGTGAGTCCATCACCCTCAGAAAATTCGTATGGTTGAGAATTTTCGCCATTTTCATCATTCACTGTTCCTTTACCATCAATAATATTAATTACTTCAATTTCATTAACTAAGAGATACTCTCTATCAATTAAAGTATTATTTTCACTGATACTAAGTACCAAACTATATTCTACTTTAGCTTTATTATCTTCATCATCTTCTATAATAATTTGATAAAATGTTTGTTTTTCCCCCACCCTTAAGATACTATCCATATATTTTAGAGAAGGAAGTTCCTGGTCTTTTAAAAGTTTACTGAGAAAGCGTAATGCTTCTAAAGAATTGGATTTACCACTAGCATTAGCTCCTACCAAAATTGTTAGATCCCTGAAATTTAAATCCACATCTCCTAAGCTTTTAAAATTTTTAATTTTTGCGGATATGAGTTTAAGAGTCATAAATATCTCCAGTATATTAGTCAGTCTAGTGACTACGCAATTATTTTAAATAAAAAGTCACAGAAAGTGAGAATTAACTATAGTTTTATAGTAATACTCCAACCCAACGTTAACATAAAATCGGAATTAGATCACATCATTATCTGGCTTAGAATGTCCACTGATCACATCTTAAAAGACAATATGGCGGAAAACCCTACAGCCTAACTGCCAACAACGACTTTCATAGATTTGTTAGACTGAACACACCAGGATTTTTTTTCAGTCACATCTGTAGATAACGCCAGCAGACGAGGCACTTCATGCTTACAAACACCCTACTTCTCTCAAATCAACTTCCCAGTTTACAATATTCATCCACCACAGAACGCTTCGATGACACTTGGGAAGCCCCCCTGGCAACCCTTTTGGGACTAGGACGCGCTGCCGGTGCTGATTTTGTGGAATACTTCTTAGAACGTCGCAACTACATCAGTTGTTTAGCCGAAGAAGATACCATTACCAGCATTTCCCCCAGTTTAGCTACCGGTGCAGGAGTGCGAGTATTTCGTGGCAAAGCTGACTGCTACGTTAGCACCAATAACCTCACATTTGCCGGTTTAAAAGCTGCTTTAGAAAAAGCTCTTTCCATCTTAGGCTTACAACTACCAGGACCGAGTGCCTTCATTCCCGAAATCAACCTAGAACTACTCAGAGACTACGCCAGCAAACGCGGTAAAGATGGTTGGCTACCCTTATGTAGTTCTATCAGCGAAATGGGAGAAGTCCTCCTTGATGGTACAGCCCAACTTAATAAAAAAGCTACCCACGTCCAATCCCGCCGCGCTTCCTACTTCCGTGATTGGCAAGAAGTATTAGTTGCTGGTAGTGACGGAACATTTGCCCGTGATATCCGCCTCACTCAGTCTGTCGGATTCAACCTGCTTTGTGCTGACGGTGCTAACCGCTCCTCCATTGGTGAACGGGCAGGTAACACCAGTGACGCTAACTTCCTGAGAACCTGGGATTATCAACAAGCCTCCGAACAAATCGCCGAATCTGCTGGTAAAATGCTTTACGCAGATTACGTAGAATCAGGAACTTACCCGATTATCATGGCCAATCACTTTGGCGGTGTAATTTTCCATGAAGCCTGTGGACACCTTTTAGAAACCACTCAAATTGAACACAAAACCACACCATTTGCCGATAAAAAAGGTGAGAAAATCGCCCATGAAAGCCTGACTGCTTGGGATGAAGGACGCACTGATAACGCCTTTGGGACTATTGATATGGACGATGAAGGAATGCCCGCTCAAAGAACATTATTAATTGAAAAAGGCATTCTCAAAAACTTCCTAGCTGATAGAACCGGTTCAGTGCGGACTGGACACCCCAGAACAGGTAGTGGCCGCCGTCAAAATTATACATTTGCTGCCGCTAGTCGGATGCGAAATACATATATTGATTGTGGTGAACACACAACAGAAGACCTATTTGCCTCCGTTGATAAAGGCATTTACTGTAAGAAAATGGGTGGCGGAAGTGTCGGCGCAACAGGTCAATTTAACTTTAGCGTTGACGAAGCTTACTTAATAGAAAATGGCAAAATTACCAAACCATTAAAAGGCGCTACTCTCATCGGTGAAGCTAAGGAAATCATGAATAAAATCTCCCTATGTTCTCAAGATTTAGAATTAGCTCCCGGCTTTTGTGGTTCTGTTAGTGGCAGTATTTATACAACTGTTGGACAACCCCATATTAAGGTTGATTCCATCACTGTCGGCGGCAGATAAAAACCAATACGGTTTAGTTAAATCTAGAACTCTTTGTGAAAGTCATTTTTTAAACGAACCACAGAGGCACAGAGGACACAGAGAGAAGAAAAAATTTTTAACTAAACTGTATTGAGATAAAAACAGATAAGCTATATTATCTGCGTTTATCTGCGTTCGTCTGCGTTCAAAATTCAGAAATTAATTCATCATGACAAAAATACAAGAAATCGCCACCTCCGCTCAAGAAAATGCTGCTAAACTCGGTATTAAAAAGTTTGATATTTACGGCTCAACTGTAGATGATACCAGTGTTCAAGTTGACCAAGGTGAACCTAAACAAGTTAAAGCTTCCAATCGTTCTGGGGTAACAGTTCGGGTTTGGAATGAAGAAAATACAATGGGTGTTACCAGCACTACAGATGTAGATACTAAAGGATTAGAATTAGCTTTGAAAACTGCTTATGAAGCGAGTTTTTTTGGTGTGAAAGAAAATGTTCCTGATTTTAGTCCAGAAGCCACTATTCCTATCCCTAATAAACACCAAGAAAAGGCACTGCAAGCACCTGTTTCTGAACTGATAGAAAAGCTATTAGTGGCAGAAAAAGAATTACTAGCAACCCATCCTGCTATTACAAGTGTGCCTTATAATGGGTTAGCACAAAGGGATATTGACAGATTTTATCTCAATAGTGATGGTGCTGTGAGAACTGAATCTCATTCCTTAGCTTCTATTTATTTGTACAGCAAAACTGAAGAAGAAGGTAAGAAACCCCGCAGTGGTAGTGCTTATCGAGTTAAGGAAAGTGTCGCTGATTTAGATATTGCTGGTTGTATCAAGGAAACTGCTCAGAAAACTATCAGTCATTTGCATTATGAAAAAATCAAAACTGGTAAGTATCAAGTAGTTTTTTCTCCTGAAGCTTTTTTAAGTTTGTTAGGTGCTTTTTCTAATTTATTTAACGCCCAAAGTATTCTGGATAATCAAAGTTTATCGAAAACTGATGATATTGGTAAAGAACTAGCTTCACCTTTACTTTCAGTTTATGATGATGCTTTACACCCTGCTAATATTGGTGCAGAAAGTTTTGATGGTGAGGGTACTCCTACCCGGCAAATTAAGTTAATAGAAAAGGGCATTTTAACTAGCTTTTTGCATAGTGCGGGAACTGCTAAACGGTTAAATGCTCAACCTACAGGTAATGCTAGTATTGGCGCAAAAGTTAGCGTTAGTCCGAATTTTTATCACGTTTTTGCGGCGGGAACTCCTGAGAAAGAATTGAGTCTAGAAACTGCGGAAAATGTGATTTTAATTGATGATTTACAAGCTCTCCATGCGGGTGTTAAGGCTTTACAAGGTTCTTTTTCTTTGCCTTTTGATGGTTGGTTAGTTAACAAAGGTGAGAAAACCAGTATTGAGTCCGCAACGGTAGCTGGGGATTTCTTGGAACTTTTGAAATCAATTGTTTATGTCGAGAAAGAGGTGGAATTAACACCAGGAGGAGTTGCTCCTAGAGTTTGGGTGAGTGAACTTTCTATTACTGGGGATTAATATCTTTTTCACTCTGTGCGTCTGCGGTTTAAAGATATTTTATCGAACCACAGAGGCACAGAGGACACAGAGGACAAGGAGAAAGGTTGTTAAGAGACTTCCAATTAAAAAAATATCCCAAAATTTCTTGTGGTGCGGGACGAAAAGCCCACTAATAATACAAGGACGGGCAAGATGACCATCACACAAGATTGGATAGCGAGGCGCTGCTGCAAGCAGTTCATCTTTTTTGTGGAGTTCTCTTAATTCTTTGATGTAAGGAAGCTATGGCTGCTCCTGTGGTTTCTGCTAAGATACTAATGAGCCGATAAAGTGCGATCGCACTAATCACCAAAGCCGCCGGAAAATGATATTGTAACAGTAACATCGCTGTGGTTTCAAATACTCCTAAACCACCAGGCGCACCAGGAACAACTAGCCCCAATACCCAAGCACAACTAAAAGCCCCCATTAATAAGGGTATTTGCGCCCAATTTACAGAAGTTAAAGCCAACATAGTTAAAATAAATCCAGCACACCTCAACCCTAAAAAAACTAATTCTCCTAATAAGGGTTTCACCGGGTAACGTTTAATTATAAAACTATTAATTAATTGATTTTCTCCATGAGATTTTTTATTTTTCCACCGATCTAAAAGTTTAATAGCTGGATTTAAAAATTGAGGATGAAGTATACCCAAGACAATTATTAAACTCAGAAATTGCAGAATCATTAAATTAAATTTCAGATTATTAACAACAAGTTCACTCCCAAATAAAACAATAATAATTAAAGCTGCTGCTAACATTAATAATGGTTCTAATAAAACACTTAAAGTAGCAATATTAGTAGGAATATTAGCATTTTTAGCCGCCATAATTCGCCCGTAATAATGCCAAACATTCCCAGGTAAATATTTAGCAATATTCGTTTTTAAATAAACTTGAATAAATTCAATAGCAGATACAGATTGATTCAACTCTTTTAGTACCCAAGTCCAAATCCAACCCGCCCAAATATGTGCCAGTAAAGTTATAAATGTAGCAGCTACTAATATTAACCATCCATTTGCACTAATCCGAATAGCACTAACTCCCAACCAATTATCTTTTAATGCTTTCAACAAAAAAAATAGCGTACCACCTAAAATCAACCACCGGACAATTTTCTTCATTTTAGATTTATTGAAATATTCAGATCCCCGACTTCTTGAAGAAGTCGGGGATCTGGTTAATTGTGCCAACTTTCTAACGCTAACCGATGAATTTCTCGCCAAGGAATATTATTTTGTCTTGCTAATTCTGCACAATCTTCATATTCTGGCTGCACATTAGTAATTACCTTTTCTGTAGCTTTTCCTGTCCAGGCAACTTTTACAGATATTGTCCCATAAATAGTTTCCACCTTTTGCATTTCCCTTTGTAAAAATGACCGTTTTTGAGTAGTACGACGAATCCCCAAAGTGCTAGTTTCTCGAAATAACACATCCTCACAACTAGCTAACTTTTCAGGATGACAAATCACAGTTAATAAAATTCCAGTTCGTGACTTTTTCATCCCTATGGGTTGGGTAAAAACATCCACCGCACCCGCAACAAATAAAGCCTCAAACACATAACCAAATACTTGCGGATTTAAATCATCTATTTGAGTTTCGAGGACAGTAATAGTTTCTAGATTTGGAGAATATTCCCCTAAATCAGAGTTATCAGTCTGTAAAGATTCATTTTCACCGTACCAGAGCCGTAGTATATTAGAAATGGGTAAATCTAGAGAACCCGCCCCTAATCCTATCTGTTTGATAGTCATTGGTGGTGGTGAACCGAAGTCTTCTACTAAGGTAGTAGCGATCGCCGCCCCCGTTGGTGTTACCAATTCTCTGTCAATACCATTGCTATAAACTGGACAACCCCGCATTTCCCACAACTTTAACACCGCTGGTACTGGTACAGCCATTCTTCCATGTGCCGCATTAACAGTACCACCTCCAGTTGGAAATGCAGAACAGTATAGCAAAGGCAAACCCTGGCGATCGCAATCAATACCCAACCAATCCAACCCTAAGCAAGTACCAACAATATCCACAATAGCATCCACAGCCCCCACTTCATGAAAATGAACTTTTTCCGGTGCGATGCCATGAACAGCCCCCTCTGCCACTGCTAACTGTCGGAAAACAGCTAAACTCCAAGCTTCCGCCCGCACTGGCAAATTCCCCTTGAGAATCATCTCCTCTATTTCTGGCAAATGACGGGTGTGGTGGTGATCATGTTCATTATGAGAATGATGATGGTGGTGATGAGAAACCAAATCCACATCAACCTTAGTCGCTTGTTGACCTTGACGGTGAACCAATTCCGCCCGTAATCGGTATTCTGCCGCAATTCCCAAGCCATTGAGTTTTTCCACCAAATACTCCACAGGCACACCGAGACTGACTAACGCCCCCAAGCACATATCACCAGAAATCCCTGTTGGGCATTGAAGATAAGCGATTTTATTCATAAATTTATTTGTTAGTTGTTAGTAGGGGCGAAGCATTTGGAAGATAAATTATCGGTCATTGCCAAAAATAGTTCTCCAAATGCTTCGCCCGTACAGTTGTCAGTTGTCAGTGGTAAAACTATCACCAATTACCCATTACCCATTACCCATTACCCATTACCAATAATCATTACCAATAATCATTATGGCCAAAATATTCACCATTCATCCTGATAATCCTCAAAGCCGCCGAATAGAGGAAATAAAGTTAGCGCTATTAGGTGGCGCTATCATGCTCTACCCTACAGATACAGTTTACGCAATTGGTTGTGATTTGAATTCCAAGTCGGCGGTGGAAAGAGTGCGGCAAATCAAACAGTTAGCAAATGATAAACCACTGACATTTTTATGTCCCTCACTCTCCAATGTGGCGACTTATGCCTTCGTAAGTGATACAGCCTACCGACTAATGAAGCGGTTAATACCAGGACCCTACACTTTTTTGCTCCCTGCTACCAAATTAGTACCGCGACTAGTACAAAATCCCAAACGCAAAACCACAGGAATTCGAGTGCCAAATCATAACGTTTGCTTGGCATTAATGGAAGCGTTAGGAAACCCAATTATTTCTACTTCGGCTCATGTTAGAGCAAATGACGAAGACCAGGAAATAGTTGAAAATGGAAAACAACCAATGTTGTCACGGGTAGATTTATACGACCATTTGGATAAATTGGTAGATATCATTATCGACACTGCCGAAGAACCTACATATCAAGTGTCTACCATTTTAGATTTGACCGATGAAGAACCAGTTATTATTCGGAGAGGTTTAGGTTGGGAAGCTGTAGCTACTTGGGTTTAAGAATAAAGCTTTATAAGTGCAACCCCTTGTTTTGGACTCCGTTGCGCTAATTATTATGATCACCTGACTCCAATTTTGAAATTGTCATCCTCCCAGGCACTCTTATCCCAGTCATGAAATTATGGCTACGCCACACAGGCTATCGGCCAATCTTAGCATGACTAAGGTTTTGGCAATTTGTCCTCAGAGTGAATATCTATTATGCCATCTTTGATTTAGTTGCTAAAAATAAAGCGACACAATTAACAAGCCCTTAACTTTGGAAATTTCCTACAGTGTTTACATATCAGGAGTCTAGTTGGTGAGTTTTGAGGCATAAATCCCCAAAGATTTTTACTCCTGAGACTGGCCTTAAATACTGTATATGCGTTTGAGTTAAGGTGCAATACCAATTTTATAGAAAAGTCATGAAAGCTAACATCGCCAATCTGCCTAATTCTACATCTGCTTTTGATAGCTATATTTCTCTTGAAGAATTGTCTGTTCCTACCAGCGATACATTAGTACAACTTTTATCCCATGAGATGCAATCTCAAGTTAAATCCGCCACTTCAGGTGTACAAGATGTTGTTGGACGCATAGCCAAAGAAGTAGAACGGATATGTGATAAAAGCTCCCGCATTCAAAACTCAGGACAAATTCAGTCTTGGCAAATTACATTAGGAAGACATCGCTTACAAAAGTGCCTCCGTTACTATCAACTTGGTTCTAAACAAGGACGAGTAGAATTACACAGCAGCTTAGGCGCAATTGTTTATCGTCACGTAACTGTTGCAGGCTCAGATTTAGGATTTGAGGCTCGTTACAATCTGATTGAAGATTTTTTACAAGCTTTTTATATCGAAGCAATTAAAGCTTTCCGTCGAGAAACCGAACTACCTGAAGATTACACCCCCCGTACTCAGTTACAAGTAGCTGAGTATATGGCATTTACAGAACAATATGCCAAACGCCGGATTAATTTACCTGGTGGTGCTAATCAACAACTAATTGTTTTACGCGCTCAAGGTTTTGCCCGTCGTCAACCCCAAGAAACTACTGTAGATATTGAAATGGCAGTGGATTCTGCGAAAACGGAAGAAGCAGAATCTTATCAACGCAATGTGGCAGTGCAGCAAATTCGCTCACAAATGATTGCTAAACCTGGTTTTGACCCTTCTGAAGAGTCGGAACGCAATCGCGTGATTACCGAATTGATGAAATATCTGGAGTCTCAAGGACAATCTGATTGTATGAATTACTTGACTCTCAAACTCCAGGATCTTTCTGCACCGGAAATTGACCAAATTCTCGGTTTAACCAGTCGTCAACGGGATTATTTACAACAAAGATTTAAATATCATGTTGAGAAGTTTGCCAAACAGCACCAATGGCAATTAGTTCATCAATGGTTAGGTGCTGGTTTAGAACATAAGTTAGGTTTATCTTCCCAGCAATGGGATATTTTTTGGAATCAACTCACACCACAGCAGCAACAAATTTTTGAACTAAAAACCGCTTGTCAAAGTGATCAACTTATTTCTAAAGCCGTTCAATGTACTCCGAAACAACTGCAAAAACGCTGGACACAAATGTTGGAATTAGCATGGTCTATTCGTAACGGTCATGCTGAAACCAAAAATAATTAAATTCCATCTGGTCGGTTGGGTTGACGCAAGTAAACCCAACATTTTCATGGAAATGTTAAGTAGGTTGGCGTTAAAAATTGTTGTTATAAGTAATGGACAAAAATATTTACAGTCATTGCGAGCGAAGGGAAGCAATCACAACCCTTGCAATTGTTTCATTTCACTTCGTTCCATCTGGCTAACCCCACGCAACGCTTACGCAATGACATTGTGTAATTAATTCTGTCTCACTACTTAGTAAGGCAAGAGTAAAGAAGTTTTCAGCGATTTTACATCTCTTTACACAGTTTTGTTTTATTGTGTTAACTTACTTAGATGTTATAATGTTGGGTTTCACTTCGTTCTACCCAACCTACGATTTCTACAATTTTCTATAAGAAGTTACTAATACTTCAGTTATTTTCCCTCGCTTCTGGGCATTAGAATTAATTGACCTTGCTGCTGATATGGTGTGAACATTAAAATCACTATAAAGGTCACGAATCAATGGACAATCAGAATTAGATAACATAACTTTTACACCTTTATCAGCTAATTCAATAAAAATATCTCTGAGTTTTATTTGTTGATTCTCGTCGAAACAGAAATTACTATAAGCTGTAAAATTGCTAGTTTTATTTAGAGGATAATAGGGAGGATCAAAATAAACAAAGTCATTAGTACCAGTTGCATAATTCAACACTTCTGCAAAATTTGCTTGTTTGATTTCTACTTTCTGGAGTGCCAACGATGCGACCCGCAAAACTTCTTATTGACAAATACCAGGATTTTTATATTTACCTACAGGGACATTAAATTTTCCTTGAGAATTAACCCGGTACAGCCCATTAAAACAAGTTTTATTCAGATAAATAAACCTAGCCGCTTTTGTTAAATCTGTCCCATTATGATAATTTCTGACATCATAGTAATACTCTGAATTATGTCTTTGCTGATGTGCTTGCAGTAAAGTTATTAATTCTTCAAGATTGTCTCTAACGCACCGATAAGTAAGAGACTTCCAAATAAAAAAATGTCCCAAAACTGATGCAAAAATTCTCTCTCTGTGTACTCTGTGCCTCTGTGGTTCGTTTCTTGGGATAATTTATTTCTTGGAAGTCTCTAAGAACTAAATCTGCATTAATATCAGTTAAAACTGCATGAGATGGTTGCAAATGGAAAAAAACTGCTCCACCCCCTAAAAATGGTTCATAGTAAGTCTGGTAATGCTGGGGAAAATGGTCTTTATATTGCGAAATCAATCTAGTTTTACCCCCAGCCCACTTTAAAAATGGTCGTGGGTAAGTTTGTTTAGGGATTTGACTTACCATCTACTTACGATTAAACTAAAAACTAACTAATCAATAAAGTCTATAATAAGGCAGTCTAAATTCAAATGTTTGATGGATTTTGGGATAACGTCTTTCGCTACCCTCGGTATTTAGTTAGTATCGTCTTGGGTATTTTTCTAAACACCCTTGAGCCGCTGTTTCCATTATTAAAACGTCCTGTGACGCTGATGGCTATTTTAGGTTTGTTTACTGGTGGTCTTTTTTTCGTAACGCTTACCGTGCGGGCTATGCTGGGATTGAGTTCAATGTAAACCAAAAGCCAGGAAAGGGTTGAGTTTATTGGACTGTTGGTGTTGATTTTATCACGTCAAGCACCGTCCACTTTCATTTACGTTTAGAATCATGTTATTAAACCTCTGTGAGAAGGCGGAATTTATATGGCTACAAATCGCCGCGTTTCCCGCGTTGCTGAATTAATTAAACGGGAAGTTAGCCAAATGCTACTCAACGGTATTAAGGATGACCGTGTGGGTACGGGAATGGTCAGTGTTACCGATGTGGATGTTTCTGGGGATCTACAACACGCTACCATCTTTGTGAGTATTTATGGAACGGAGGAAGCGAAAACGGAAACAATGGCTGGTTTAAAGTCAGCTAAGGGTTACGTTCGCAGTGAATTGGGGGCTAGAGTCAGATTAAGACGGACTCCAGAAGTGATCTTTGTGGAAGATCGCTCTATAGAACGAGGTACTAAGGTGCTGAGTTTATTAAACCAACTGGAGCAACAACGAGCATCAGCAAGTGTGGATGAGGTAGTAGAAGAGATGGCTGAATGATTTATTAATGCAAAATTAACCAAAATATAAATAAATCTGGAACTTGTTGCTAGTTAAAGCACTCTAGGTGGAGATAATAGGGAATGCCTTGATTCCCTATTTTTAGAGAGTTCCGGGTATTGCAAATTTTATATCTTAGGATAGAGGTCAAAAATCATAGACTTATATATACTGATAAAGTTAACGCTAAAGCAAATCTAGTATGATTTTAATAATTTTAATACAAGTTAATGTTAAAAATGTAAATATCTAGGTTTGATTAGTAAACTTAACTGCTGTTATCTTAGGAATATGAAGTTGAAATATCATGAATGTCATCCTTTGTTGACAAACTTAACATTTCTTTAGATAATTTGGAGGTGTATAGCGTCAAAATGATAATAGTTCCGTATAGCAAACTACAAAACCCTGGACACAGGTTTAATTATTGCCATGTTTGTTCCTCGTGCATAACGGGAACGCTATCTAAATGTATTTTTGATGTAATTTTGTGAGAAAAAAAACCATGAGTGTGAATACGGTGCCTTCTATCAATTACAATTACTACTCTCTGAATGTTATTCAGGACGAAGCACGCCGACTGGTGGAGAGGGGAATGGTTGGTCGTCAACAGCCAATATATACACTTTGCCAGTTTATCCCGGCTAGAGAGTGGGTTTGTGTAGAATGTGAATTGGAGAAATGTGATTTTTTACTGCGCGATCGCATTGGTGATTTAATCGGACGCGAAGAATGGGATAACGACTAATAATTTTGTTTTTTTAATAAACTACTGTTATTTTTAATTGTACTTGTTTGTAGTTTCTGGCTATAAACAGGTATATTTTTTTCTATATTTCTTGAATTTCATTTCACGCAGAGACGCAGAGACGCAAAGAAATAATGATACAATGCAAAGTTGGGTAAAATCTTCGGTAAAACTGCGATCGCCTGAGTTCGACATAAGATAATTTTTGGAAAACTGCCCCAAATATGAGTCTCAAACCCTTATGATCTCGTTGAAAAAATCATAACTCTGTTCGCGTAGCGTCTCCGAAGGAGAAACTCCTAACACCGAACTCAGGTGCGATCGCTTATTTTGGTTGATCACGCCTAAACCCATTGTCTATCTACATTCTCATAGATAAATTCCCTTGTATATAAGTATAATTTATGTAGGGATAGAAATAGTTATTATCCCTACATAAACACTGTTGAACGCAAAATACAGCTATATATATGCTGCAATAGAATCATTTTCGCTTGCTAGTGCTACGTCGGGCTTCGCGGGTTTCGTCTTCGAGACGACGGCGATCGCGCCAATCTGATAATGTTAGATAAACAACACCACCAGTAACTCCTACTAGCAGCACTACGCCACATAAGGCTAAAATACCCAAAAATGGACTTTCCACGATGCCTCTATAGTCCGTTGCGTCCCCAAACTACCATAGAAATAGACCATGTAAACACAACTAACAGCGATACCCAACCCAGTGTCAAAATCATAGTTCTACTTTTCAAATAATTACAAAAGGTCTCTAATATTTATCATACTGGGAAAATGCGGTTGATTCATTAACTATATTGATAGGAGGTTTGGCAATATCATGGAACTCATGGCAGAACGGTTAGAATCCCTAAAAGCGGGAGTAATTGGCAGTATATCTTTAGGTTTAGCTTTCCTTAGTACCAGCTTTATTAATGTTTTATGGCTAGATAAGTATTTTCCAATAGTTACTTATGATAAAATTGATATAGTAAATTTACAGATGTTATTAAATGGTGTCATAGCCGGGTTTTCTGGTTTTCTATTTGGTGTCACCTATCGTTATATTATCCGTGTAGATGCCAATCCTCACCTCAAAACTGGTGGAGTTTGGGCTTTTGGTTTAGTGCGGGGTTTAACTCAAATAGAAGTTGGTTGGGATATAAATAATCCGGTTTTGCCTTTTTTAATCTTAGCAGGAGAAAGTATATTGTGGTTTTCTCTGGCTGCTTTTGCTCTGGATACTGCTATTTTATGGAAATGGTTGAAACCTTTTTCATGAATTTTATTGTCAGAATCAGGATATCCAGGATAGCAGGATGAACAGGATGAAAATAGGTATTTTATCACCTATTACCAGCCTCAATTAGATGACTGATGTATCGTTCATGGACAGATCCCCGACTTCTTTTATTGATTGTGTATATAAATCATAAATTGATCACAGAAGTCGGGGATCTTTGTTGTCAGATTTTAGATATTGTCAAACTCACAATATTTTATTAAGACTTGGGAATAGTATTAATAGTTTTTTCCAATGACTTTAAGGATGCTAATAATTTGTCTTTTTGGGGTTTAGCAGCTTTGAGTTCGTCTGAAATTTCATCCATACTTTTTTCTACAGCGTCATAATTATTACGGGATTTAGCTTTGATGCCATCTTCTACTTCTTTCCAAGCATCTTCAAACTTGTCAAATTCTTTTTTAGCTTGGACAAAATTGCCAGATGTAACTGCGGTTTTTGTTTTGGAGACTACGGCGAATAAACCTGCATTACTTACTGTGGATTTTTGTCCTGGGACTTTTTTTGTAGAATTGGAAGTTGCTGCTGGGGTAGTTTCGGTAGCAGATTGTTCGGGCTTGTTACAACCTACTAAAGCCAGTAAGCTGATACTTGCAATAATTAACATTGGTTTGAAATTCTTCATGGTCAACTCCTAATGGATATTTTTATTTGTGCCGTTAATATTTCCTATGATAAAACAGCAAATGTCAAGAACTCGGAAAGTGCAACTTGACAATTTGCTGGGAAATACGTTGCAATATCCATCTAATGATGGTCTGGTCAGGATAAAAATCGTTAAATGGGATGATTTTGTAGTTATGGAAGTGGCGGATACTGGTATTGGTGTCGCCTCTAATAGCGCAGCTTGGTCATCAGCCTATGAGTGGGAACGCTCTGCTCAGAATAACAGTTTTAAGAGATTTTTAAGATAAATTTTGGGGATTTTTTGGCGATCGCTATATGTATGTAGTTTACACGATATGTAACCACTAAAACAAAACTTGTATCATGACTCATAAAATCGAACTCCAATCTATTACGGGGCTATCTGTGTCAGTAGCAGGCGATCGCCTCCAACAAGAAGGATATAATGAGCTACCATCTACCCAACATCGTCAAATCTGGGAAATTGCCCTAGAAATCTTCCAAGAGCCGATTTTTCTTCTGTTATTAGGATGTGGTATCATTTACCTGTTTTTGGGTGATGCCCAGGAAGCTTTAATTTTACTAGGGTTCATCTTTTTCATTGTTGGCATCAACTTATACCAAGAACAAAAAACAGAAAAATCTCTGGAAGCATTACGGGATCTTTCTAGTCCACGCGCATTAGTTATTCGTGATGGCAAACGTCAACGAATTGCTGGACGGGAAGTAGTTCGAGAAGATGTGATTGTTTTGTCAGAGGGTGATAGAGTTCCTGCTGATGCTGTGGTGATGTGGTCTACCCATTTGAGTCTTGATGAGTCTTTGTTAACTGGGGAATCTTTACCCGTTCGCAAGCAGGATACTACCGATTTAGAAAACACAATGAGAACCGCCACACAGCATCGTCCTGGTGGTGAAGATCTACCTTTTGTCTATTCGGGAACGTTAGTAGTTCAAGGTCAGGGAATTGCCCAAGTCTATGCCACAGGTATGCAGACGGAAATGGGTAAAATTGGTAAAGCCTTGCAAACTGTCGAATCCGAAGACACGGTTTTGCAACGGGAAACTCGAAAAATTGTCAGTAAATTGACCTTTGTAGCGATCGCTATTTGTGTAGCTGTAATCGTTATTTACGGTGCAACAAGGAACGATTGGCTACAAGGAATTTTAGCAGGTTTGGCGCTGGCGATGGCAATTTTGCCCAATGAAATTCCTGTGGTCTTGGCAATTTTCCTGGCTTTGGGGGCTTGGAGATTTTCCCAGGCTAGGGTTTTAACTCGGCGTGTTCCTGTAGTAGAAACACTGGGTTCTGCGACTGTTCTTTGTGTAGATAAAACTGGAACACTGACTTTTAACCGGATGTCAGTTCAGCAATTATTTGTGTATCAGCCGACAACATTAACATCGCAATTTTACGATGTTGCCCTCCATGAACGGGAAGCCCTGCCGGAAACTTTTCATGAATTAATCGAATTTGGGATTTTAGCCAGTCGCAAAGACCCTTTCGACCCCATGGAAAAAGCCCTCAAACAAGTGGGTGATGATTATTTAGCTAGAACAGAACATTTACATCAAGATTGGGAAATCCTGCGAGAATATCCCCTCACGGGTCAATTATTAGCCATGTCCTGTGTGTGGCAATCTCCAGAAAATAAGTTAGTAGTTGCTACCAAAGGAGCGCCGGAAGCGATCGCTGATCTTTGTCATTTTAACACCCAACAAAGGCAAGATTTGGAACAGCAGATTAATAAAATGGCGATCGCTGGTTTGCGTGTTTTGGGTGTAGCCAAAGTTATTGGGCAACATCAAAAAAACAAAACCCTCAAATCTCTTCCTGAAGCCCAGCATGACTTTGAATTTGCCTTTTTGGGACTGCTAGGTATGGCTGACCCCGTGCGTCCAACTGTCGCCCCAGCCATTGCCGAGTGTTACACCGCTGGTATCCGGGTAGTGATGATTACAGGGGATTATCCCGCCACAGCCCAAAATATTGCCCGCCAAATCGGTCTAAAACCTGCCACAGAAGTAATTACTGGTGCAGAACTGGAAACAATCCCAGAAGGGGAGTTACTATCTCGCATTCAAACTGTGAATATTTTTGCGCGGGTTGTTCCCGAACAAAAATTACTAATTGTGAATGCCCTCAAACGCTGCGGTGAAATCGTGGCTATGACTGGAGATGGTGTGAATGATGCCCCAGCTTTGAAAGCTGCAAATATCGGTATTGCTATGGGTGAAAGGGGAACAGATGTCGCCCGTGAATCTGCGGATTTAGTTTTGCTAGATGATGATTTTTCTGCCATTGTCCAATCTGTGAGGCTAGGACGGCGAGTATTTGATAACCTGAAAAAAGGTATGGCTTATACTTTGGCGGTGCATATCCCCATTGCGGGAATGTCCTTGATTCCGGTAATATTTCATTGGCCGCTGGTATTATTGCCTATCCACATTGCTTTTCTGCATTTAATTATTGACCCTGCCTGTACTGTAGTATTTGAGGCTGAACCAGAAGAAAGCAATATCATGAACCGTCCACCCCGTAATCCCAGAGAGTCCTTATTCAGTCGTCGAACTTTGAGGTTAGCACTGCTGCAAGGGATAAGTGTGCTAGTGGTGTTACTGCTTGTATTTGCTGTGGCTTTTTATTCTGGACATGGGGAATTTGATGCCCGTGCTTTGGCTTTTACTACCCTAATTGTCTCAAATTTGAGTATGATTTTGAGTAATCGTTCTTGGTCGCGGACTATTCCCGAAATGTTACGCACTCCTAATGCGGCACTTTGGTGGGTGTTGGCTGGTGCTGTGGTGTTTATGGGTTTGGTGCTTTATGTTCCTGTGTTACGTCATTTATTCCGGTTCTCTGTTCTTCATTTTGATGATTTATTAGTTAGTCTCACTTCTGGAGTATTGAGTATTTTGTGGTTTGAAGGATTGAAGGTTTGGGGACGCAGATAATAATATGTCTCACGCAAAGGCGCAAAGGCGCAAAGGTAACATCCGCGTTTATCTGCGTTCATCTGCGTTTAAAAATCTTTGGAGGGTTACTGTGAAAAAAGCATTTCGTAAATATCATCGTGTTATTGGCATTATTGTTTGTGTCCCACTTTTATTAACTGTTTTAACGGGAATGTTAGCAACTATTATTGGGGAATGGTCTGTGAATATTGGACTTTCTTCTAGATTAATGTTGAAAATTCATACTGGGGAAATTTTTCATTTACAGGGAATTTATCCGATTTTGAATGGTTTCGGATTAATCGGTTTATTGGTGACGGGTATGAGTATGTCGGGTTTGTTCAATCAGAAGAAAAAACCTAATCATAATTAAACGCAGATGAACGCGGATAAACGCAGATGAATGGATTTCAAGGATTCAGAATAGAAAATCTTTTCTTCTTTTTCTTCTTTTTCTCCTGACTCCTGACTCCTGACTCCCAAAAATTATTTGACTTCTGTGACTCGCCAGCTTAGTTTTAGGTTAACCCAGAAGTTCCAAATTGTGGCTACTGCGATCGCTATTAATTTAGCTATATACTGGTTCATACCTAAGCTATTAAACAGGAAATTGACTACTAATGTTTGGATAATTATCCCTGCTAAACAGACCATATTGAATTTTAAGAATCTTTTGAAACGCTGGCGTTTTCCTGTCTGTTTTCGGGAAATATCCCCAAATGTCCACAAATCATTCCAAAGAAAATTATTGAGAATTGCTACTTCGGCTGAAAAAATTGTACTGCGAGTTAAACCCATGTTAATCACGGTACGCATGATATGAAATATGGTTAAATCTACAAATACGCCACTAAATCCCACTGCACCAAATCTGAGAAATCGCCCAATGGGAAAGTTGACTTTTTGACTAATTTTTCCTATTCTCCCAGTAGATAACCGTAATCTGATTAAGTGTTGAATATAGTCTACGTATTGTTTCCACGTCACTTTGCTTTCTCCTTCTGTGCGTTCGCGGAATACATAACCGGCTTCAGCAATTTCTCCTACCTGTCCCCGACCAATGACTTCTAAAAGAATTTTATACCCTATAGGATTAAGTGTGGTATTAGCGATCGCACTTCGTCGTACTATGAAATAACCACTCATTGGGTCACTAACTCTACCTAAAACTCCCGGTAAAATCACCAATCCTAGAACTTGCGCTCCACGGGATAAAAAGCGTCTAATTACACTCCAACTACTCACACCACCACCGTCTATATGACGACTAGCTAATGCTAAATCAGCCCCCGCTTCTATTTTCTGCAACAGTTGTGTTAATACTTCTGGAGGATGCTGCAAATCGCCATCAATTACGCCCAATACACGCCCTCTAGCCGCTTGCCAGCCACGTATTACTGCTGAAGAAAGTCCTCTCTCTTCTTGACGACGCATGACCCGTAATTGGGGATAATCTGGAATCAGAGATTGTGCTATTTCCCAAGTTCG
Organism: Anabaena sp. AL93; assembly: GCF_001672085.1. NCBI lineage: Bacteria > Bacillati > Cyanobacteriota > Cyanophyceae > Nostocales > Nostocaceae > Anabaena > Anabaena sp. AL93. Next base: position 72,106 of record NZ_LJOU01000002.1, read on the forward strand.
GTCAGGGCTATCATCATCTACTATAATGAGTTCATAATTACCAGGAATAGCTTTATCCAATAACCCACTTAATATATTGACTACATTTTCGATATTGTCACGCTCTTGATACGTGGGAATTACTAAAGATAGGAAAATGGCATTGTTTTCGGCTGTTTCTTTGGGTGTAAATTCAGCAATCATCAATGTACCAATAGGAACTGCTAATAAAGAATTAGATGAGTTGATGGTCATAAAATCAGTAGTAAATTTTAACTTTCTAAATCGCCTATAAAGGTTAACTCTTCATAGAGTACAATACTTTTGGCATATAGAAACAATGGATAAATTTTAATATTAAATATTATTCTTTTTCCCTCTCCTTATTACGATACAAGGGGTAAAGCAAAAGCTTAATGGTGTCAACTTAATCTCAAATCCCTACCACATCTTGTTCCTAGTCTCTGACTAGGAATACAGTTGATGAGGCTCTGCCTCTAATATTATTGAAGGCAGAGCCTTCTAGAATGCATTTCCAGTCAGAGACTGGAAGATGAATTGAGTTTTTTGCGGGATAGATGTTTTACGTTAAGTTGACACCAATGGGACTGCTCATTGGTGTCAACTTAAGCTCAAATCCCTACCACATCTCGTTCCTAGTCTCTGACTAGGAATGTAGTTGATGAGGCTCTGCCTCTAATATTATTGAAGGCAGAGCCTTCTAGAATTTATTCCCAGCCAGAGACTGGGAATGAGATGACTTGGGTTCTTTGTCATTTGGCAAAAGTCCATGTCCCAACCGTCTTGAGTATAAAAATAGTCATGGTTTGTGAAAGATAAAGTCATTCCAGATCAAAATGTGAAATAACTGTTCACACTCTCACACTCCCCCCCTATCCTTAACGAGAGGTCAAGGGTTTCGATAATTTTAGAGGGGGGAGTGAATAACTACAATGTGAAAACATTTATGTTGCATATAATCTTGATAAAGATATAATGGTATGTTATTGACGTTCACACAAAAACTAGTTCTCTGAAAAATTTATAATAATTTTATTTGAATATGAATTTATATTTAAAGAAAATTCTAGCTTCACAAATTAACTATTGGTTAAGTATTGGATTACTATCAATAATAACATTGTTATTGATTTTTTACCCTATTTACCGCATAAGTTTCTCAGGAATTTTTATAAATTATAATGAGGCTTGGAATGCATACCATCTGACTAGAGTAAATTCAGGAGAATTACTTTATAACTTGCAACAACAATGGACTCCAGTTAACTATCCTCCATTTTCTTTCTATATTGTCAGCGGTTTTAGTAAATTAATCCATAATCCTATTTTGGCAGGAAGATATTTATCGTTATTATCTTTGTTATTAATAATAACAATGGTAGTTTTTATAGTTAATATTTTAATTAAAAACCTTCATTATGCCGTTTTATCGGGAATATTTTGCCTAAGTTTATTCACGACAATGGCTCAAGTTTATATAGGCATGAATGACCCTCAACTATTAGGGCATTTACCAATTATATTAGCGTTATTAATTTATTTACGACCTATTAAAATAAAATATCATTTATTGATAGTGGCAGCACTAATGGCAGTGGGTATTTTTATAAAACACAATTTAATTGCCTTACCATTGGCTATAACTATCGAACTTTTTTTGATTTCACGTCCAGATTTTTTCAAATGGCTGATTTACTTAGGCTTGATTACAAGCGGTTTTATTTTAATTAGTATCAATATATCTGGTAGCAATTTTATTCATGAAGTAATGCTTACTGGTAGCCGTGTATATAGTATTCCACAGATTGTAAATAGTGTAGATTTGCTATTAACCAAGTTATTTATTCCGTTTATTCTAGCAATTATCGGTATAACTTATGCTGCCAGACATTTAAAACTAAGAATTACTGCTCTATATTTAGTTATATCTATTAGTACAGGCATATATTTTTCTGGAGGGTTAGGGACTAATATTAATATCTATTTCGATACATTTATTAGTCTTTCTATATTGCTAGGTGTAATTCTTTCTTATCTAGATTCCAAAAGTAAATTGGCAAAAATTTTCCCCCTAGTTATTAGCTTGAGTATCCTAATATCTACACGGATAATGATTATAGATAGTATTCACCAAATTATCCATTTACCTGATCTGGCAAAAGAAGAACAGATGAATCGTGTAGATGCCTCTTTTTTGGCACAGCAAGATGGTTCTGTATTGTGTATACATAATAGCATCTTCATCTGCTATCTTTCTGGCAAGTCCTTTGAATATGATTCATTTAATGGAGGACAAATGATAGCAACTGGAAAAAATAATAAAAATAGCTTTTTAGAAAAAATAAACACAGGATACTTTAGGACAATTCTTCTGGATAATGACTATTTGAATCTAGGGTTAAATGAGAATAATTTAAATATTGAAAAATCACCAATTCAGAAAATTCATATAATGTTTGTAAAATATATCACTGATGGGTTAGAAAAGAAATTCGGTAAACATTCATCTGTTCAATTCAAATCTTTGGATCTCTTGAGAATAAATATTCTACAAGCTATCAATGAACATTATATTATCAGCCATAAAAGTATAAATGGGACTTTTTATACATACAAAAAATAAGCAATATTACTTAATATTCTCCCGATTCTAGTTTACCAAAAATTGTGTTGTCAAAAAAGTATTTAAAAAACTTAATGGATTATAATTGATAATTGTATAAGACTCCCATTTGATTTTTGTTGGCGCAGTCTGTGCTTTGTGCTTACAAAACTCAATACGCCTTAATATTAACCAGCGGAGAAAAATTTCGTCTGTGTAAGTAATTGGACAAAAATATTTACAGTCATTGCGAGCGAAGGGAAGCAATCGCCAGGGTTGTGATTGCTTAATTTCACTTCGTTCCATATGGCTAACGCCACGCAGTGCTTACGCAATAACATTGTGTAATTAATTCTGTCTCACTACTTAGTCTCGATTTATAATCTCTTAACAAAGATTCTCTAGAACAATGGTGTTTATCAGTTAAATAACATTTAAAAGTTACAAATTTCAATTTATTATGAAATTAAACGAGTTGTTTAAGTAGGTGAACACAATAAAACCAAACTGTGTCAAGAAACATAAAATCGCTGAAAACTTCTTTACTCTTGCCTCTTGCCTTGCCATAACAACAATTTTCAACGCCAACCTACTTATATTTAATCACCTGTGACTACTATAACTTTTGAGTCTATTCTGCAATCGGCTTTGGCAGAGGATAATATATCCCCTAATGATGGAGTATTTTTACTAAAACAAACTGACCCACAGGCGATCGCTCAAATTCAGTCTACAGCAAATCAACTTCGTCAGAAACAAGTTGGTAATACTGTTACTTACATAATTAATCGTAATATTAATTTTACTAACATTTGTGAGCAACATTGCAGTTTTTGTGCATTTCGCCGGGATGATGGTGATGCGGATGCTTATTGGTTAAGTTCGGCGCAGATTTTGGAAAAAGCTACAGATGCAGTGCGTCGAGGAGCAACGGAAATATGTATGCAAGGGGGATTACACCCACAAGCGCAAATTAATGGTAAGTCTTTACCCTATTATCTCAAACTGGTAAAAACCATTAAGGACGAATTTCCTCACTTACATTTACACGCTTTTTCGCCCCAAGAAGTCCAATTTATCGCCAGATTAGATGAAATTTCTTATACTGATGTGATTAAGGCTTTGCGAGATGCTGGTGTCGGTTCTATGCCCGGAACAGCCGCAGAAGTGCTAGATGATGAAGTCAGACGGGTACTGTGTCCAGAAAAAATTGATACAGCCACTTGGCTAGAAATTGTCAGTACAGCCCATCAATTAGGTGTACCCACTACGAGTACCATATTGTCTGGACATATTGAAACCCCAGAACAGCAAATTGTCCATTTAGAAAAATTGCGATCGCTCCAACAAACAGCCATAGAAAAAGGCTATCCTGCAAGAATTACCGAATTTATTGTCTTACCCTTCGTTGGTCAAGAAGCCCCCAAATCCCTACGCAAAAAGGTAGGAAGAGACCAACCAGTTCTCGCTGATTCCCTATTACTAACCGCTGTAGCCAGAATTTATCTGGGAAATTACATCCCCAATCACCAACCAAGCTGGGTAAAGCTGGGACTAGATGGTGCTACATCAGCCTTAAATTGGGGTTGTAATGATATAGGTGGCACATTAATGGAAGAACACATTACCACAATGGCTGGGGCTGTGGGTGGTACTTGCATGGAAGTAGAAACTTTACAAAATGCAATAACTTCTTTGAAAAGACCCTATCAACAACGGGATACTTTATATCGGCTAATGGGTAATGGGTAATTATCTCGTTCCCAGTCTCTGACTGGGAATGCAATCATAGAGGCTCTGCCTCATAGTATTATTGAAAAGGCAGAGCCTTATAGAATTTATTCCCATACAGAGTATGGGAACGAGACAACTGACCTATTCCCCATATACCGATTCAAGATAGGATGGATTTTGATTTACTTGTTCTTTTTTACTTAATGCTTATGAAAAGCTATTGGTCGCGTTTGCTTTCTCTAGTTTTAGTTTTAGTTATCGGTTTAGTTGGCTGTGCTGGTAGTCCAGATAGTTTAACCGGGGATTATCGTCAAGATACCTTAACTGTAGTCAATACGTTGAGACAAACCCTAGAATTACCTCAAGATTCCCCAAATAAAGCCGAACTTGAAGCAGAAGCCCGTCAAAAAATCAATGACTTTTCGGCTCGCTACCAACGGAATACTTCTGTTTTGGCTCTTAACTCTTTTACCACCATGCGAACAGCCCTCAATTCCCTTGCAGGACATTACAGTTCTTATCCTAATCGTCCCGTTCCTGAAAAACTGAAAAAACGTCTGGATGCTGAATTCAAGCAAGTAGAAGCATCCCTAAGACGTGGTGCTTAATGTATGTCTCAAGGATAGTTTCTTGATACAGCATCATTCAGGGCGGGGCTTCCCCGCCCAGGTTTCCCCAACCCGATTCTCACCTAAAAATCCCCAAATTTAGTTATCATAAAAGGCGGGAAGATTAATCCCTGCAAGCTAACTATGACTCAACTAAAAAATCAGCTTACTGTCGAAGAATTTCTCGCACTTCCCGAAAATGATACTACTTATGAGTTGGTTGACGGGGAAGCTGTACCTAAATATAAAAATGAGCAAATGTCTCCTAAATTCTTTCATGGCTCAACCACAGGAGCATTATTTATACTATTATCTACATGGGCGCAAGATCAAGGTCGTGTTGTTGTGGAATGGGGAATCAAATTAACCAAAAATCAAACAAGTTGGATACCCGTTCCTGATTTAACTTATGTTTCCTATCACCGTCTTGCTGCTGACTGGCTTGAAGATGAGGCTTGTCCTGTTATCCCAGAATTAGTAATCGAAATTATTTCTCCTGGTCAAACTTTTGGAGACATGATTGATAAAGCTACTTATTATCTACAAGCGGGGATTCTATTAGTTTGGATAGTAGATACAATCTCTCAAACTATTACTGTCTTTACAGTATCTTCTCTGCCTGTGACTTTTCGAGAAAATCAAATGATTAGTCATGAAATATTACCAGGATTAGAAATCACTCCTCATACTATCTTTCAACGGGCTGGTTTAATTCGTTAGTTGAAAGACATAGCAGGAGTCAGGAGTAAAACTGGCTTGCTAAGTAGGTGAACACAATAAAACCAAACTGTGTAAAGAAACGTAAAATCGCCCAAACCCTCTTCACTCTTGCCTCTTGCCTCTTGCCTTTTGCCTTGCCATAACGACAATTTTCAACGCCAACCTACTTATCTGGCTTTGAATTTACATCCTGTACCCTATGGCTAACGCCAAATAACTAATTATTTTTTACTGCTTTTACCCGCTTTGTGTCTTTTCTGCGCTTGTTCTAATCGTATTTTAATTTGTTCTAATTTATCACAGATTTTTTAAAAATCTTTATCAGTATATTGGCTATAATACTCTCTAGCACTACATTCTAAAATGTCGTTTCTATTTACTAAATATCTAGCTAGTAAACTTTCATTAAAAAGAAAATCATAATTTGCTTGTAAATCCTTACAATTAATATAATTACTGATAGTTTTCACATATTCTCTTCTAAGAGAATGCTGTGATATTTTTGAATCCTCATCTACTTTTAGCCCACATTCCGCACCCCCCGGTGTCACAATCGGTAATTTCGGACTTTTTAATATATTAAAGGATGATTTTTATACAAAAAGGTCGAAATTTTATGTGGCGATAGCGAAGCGCTGCTGCAAGCAGTTCGCTAATCCCAAATCCCCCAACGACCATTTTTCGTTGTGTGACAGTTTAGGGTGCGGAAGATGGGTTTTAGTAGATCTATCTGATTTACTTCAAGAGCATAATCATTTAGGCTCTTCGGTACTTGTTATGCTAAATTATTTTTTTTAAATCCCAAGATCCTTGTTATATAAGGATTTTACATTAATTTATTGGTTATTTTGACAAATTTGGTATCAAAAACAATAAAATCCTTTATTTATATGGGTTGTGGGGTAAATAAACTCATATTTGGCATAACAGGTACGGAAGAACCATCATTTATTAGATGCAAAGCTGCATAAAAATACATAATAATAGCCCATTCAGGAAAATCCTTTTGGGCTATCTTTGCGCTTTCTTCGTTAGCTTCAGATTGCAGGAGATAAATACTTGGTTCTGTCATTGTTGAAAATAATTATTTGATTTTTTTTATCCTCCCTAAACTTTCTAACTACTTGAACCTCAAGATGCCAATTTCTACTCTTAGTAAGGGCATCCATCTTCCATTCTGTTTCAACTGCAAAATCAGTAGCTTCCGTTAGAAGGTCTATTCTTTCACTAGGATTCACGGTAGCTAGTACAAAACGGCGTAAATAAACCAACCATTCTAAATCCTCCAAAAGCCTATACTGTCTTCATTTTGACTTTTGACTTTTGACTTTTGACTTCCGCCTTGCGGTACTAGTATTTCAAATATTATCTTACGTGAATCACCATTTTTGTTACGTATTCCCCTAGCCGCTTGAACATTGGGTAAAGCTTCTAGTTTTTCAATTAATTTTCTAACTTCCGCTAATTCTGGGCGTATTTTTTCAACAATAAACCCAAAGAAATTTTTCAAAGCATTGGGTACAGCGAAGAGAGTATTGCTTTTTAATTTTTCTAGGTGTAAAGGAACCATTTTCGCCTCCTGAGATTTTAGAAGCCATAAAACTCCATAGATAAGTTAATTTGGCTCTTCGGCACTTGTTATGGCAAATATGAATTTATTTACTCCAAAACCTTTATAAATAAAGGATTTCATGGGTTTTGATGCCACACTTATGTTAAATCAACCGATGGATCAACCTAAAGTCCTTATATGGTAAGGATTTTACAATTTGATGGGCTAATCTAGCATAGTAAGTCCCGAAGAGCCTTTAATTTTATCTACATTAGTGGCTTTTGAGTTGGATTAAGTCGGTTTGGTGTTTAACCAGTTAATCAACTATATCACCCATTAAAACAAAAGTTAGTAATTTATCACTTTTAAACACGGGTTCAAAGGATGATTATATATACTCAAACAAGTCTAATCGTGTTTAGATTAATCTAGCAAGGGTTACAGCCTGAGCGTAAGTTTCTGTACGATTGCTCATTTACCCCAGGCTCTAAAATTTCAGTTTTCTTTGTAAATAAAGCCCTATATACTGGTTCACCTTTGTTTTGAGTGGCTATTTCCCGTTCTGTGGGGACAGGGAGAGGATTTTGGGCTAACCATGTTGTTGTTCCTAGCTTCTCAAATGCAGGATGTTCATCAAAGCGATCGCACATTTCCACTGCTACAAATTCTATATCAGATTGCAGAAAAACAACACCACCCACTGCTAAATATTTCGCTAATTCTGTGACTAATTCCGGTTGGACTACCCGACGTTTCGCATGGCGATTTTTAAACCAGGGATCAGGAAATTGAATTGTAACTTTTTGTAAGCTATCTTGAGGTAAAGTTGATAATAAGGAAATGAGGGAATTATTCACATTTGCAAACAAATAATGCAGATTGGTTAAACCCATTTCATCGCGGATTCTATTTGCTTCTACTACTAGGGGTTCTCGGATTTCTAACCCTAAAAAATTCCAATTTGGTTCTACTTGTGCCATTTTGAGGACAAATCTACCTCTAGCACAACCGATATCTAAATGTAGAGGTAGGTTTTGTTGGATATAAATCTTTTCCCATTCTGGAGAAGCGGTTGGGGTTTGGAATTTACTTGCCAGGGGGTTTACGTGCTGACGAACTCGAACAGGTGACAAAATTTACGCTCCTTTGAAAAAACACAATTTTAAACAAATGTATACAAATATTATTAAGTCTAAATATTCCTGCACAGGTATACACAGTGAGAGTTATACTTTGAGAAAAAGAATCTTTGCAACTTTATTTTTAACATTTTCTTAAAATCAATGAAACTCAATTTTCGTTTTGCTATCGTTAGCGACTTACACATTGCGCTTCCTGAAACAATCTGGGATCACCCTAGTCGGTTTCATTTGGTGGAAGTGAGTATTCCGGCTTTTGATAGTGTATTAGAACATTTAACCCAATTAGATTTAGATTTTTTGTTGATCCCTGGAGACTTAACCCAACATGGCGAATCAGCGAATCACAGTTGGTTACAAAACAGGTTATCACAGTTACCTTTTCCATCTTATGTTATTCCTGGTAATCATGATGTCCCTGTTTTAATCGCCAATCAACAATCAATTAGCTTTGCAGATTTTCCCTATTTCTACCAAAAGTTTGGTTATGAAAATCCTCAACAACATTATTACAATCAGCAGATATTTCCAGGGGTGAGGTTAATTGGTCTTAATTCTAACTCATTTGATGATCAAGGTCAGCAAATAGGACGGTTGGATAGTCAGCAATTCCAATGGTTAGAACAGCAGTTAGCAGAGATTGATGATGAATTGGTTTTAGTTATGATTCATCACAACGTGGTTGAACATTTACCTAATCAATCAAATCATCCGATGGCAAATCGTTATATGCTGGAAAATGCTCCAGAACTGCGGACATTATTACAACGCTATGGAGTTAAGTTAGTATTTACAGGACATTTGCACGTTCAAGATGTGGCTTGTGCAGACGGAATTTATGATATTACGACTGGTTCCTTAGTCAGCTATCCTCATCCTTATCGGGTATTAGAATTTAACCGCGATGAATTGGGTAATGAATCGTTACAAGTTGTTTCTCATCGTGTGGAATCAGTGCCAGATTTTCCCAATTTACAAACATTATCACGGCAATGGATGGGCGATCGCTCTTATCCCTTTGTCCTCAAATTATTGACTTTACCACCTTTAAGTTTACCACTAGCACAGGCACAAACCCTAGCCCCCGGTTTACGGGACTTTTGGGCGACAATTGCCGATGGTGATGCTATGTTAGAATATCCCCACTTTCCGATTCATGTTCGTCGTTACATCGAAGAATATAGCGCAGTTAATGATGGGAATCCGGCTTTTATTGATAATCATAGTACGCTTTTAATTGGGAAGTAGGAAAAGGCAAGAGGCAAGAGGCAAGAGGCAAGAGGCAAGAAAATTTCTATTCCCTATTTCCTATTCCCTATTCCCTATTCCCTGTTCCCTGTTCCCTGTTCCCTGTTCCCTTAAAGAACGACAAATAGCAAATACAGAAGTATAACCATGGAGGAAAGTTCTGCCACTGACAGGACCGATTTCACCACCGCAGAAAAACCCACCCATTGGTATGTCCTGGACGTAACGGCTAAAGAGTTGAGAATCGAAATTAGGTTTGCCATAAAGACCTGTTCCTCGTCCTAAACAGGTAAACATCAAAGCACCGACGGGAGAAGGTTGTCCGGCATTTTCACTTTGATATTCTTGGAGTAAAATTTCTAAATCTTGGGCTGATGCTTCGGCATCCCTCAGATGAAATTGTAACCTTTGTCCGGCACGAATGCGATCGCCAATTGCGATCGCCCCAGCATTAGGATCTACTCCCAAAACATTGCGAATTAAAAAATCCCCCGAATGTAAATTTAGCCGAAATTCATCCATTGCTAAACCCACAAATAAAGAATGTTGCGCCAAAGTCCTTTCTTCTTCAGTCAAACTACTAATTAAATTTCGCAACACCATCAAAGGTACTTTTTCATCTAACTCTAAAATAATATTCCGTTCAGCTTTAGTGACTTGCAACGGTTCACCAATGGGACGACATCCCTGGGCAACAATTGTATCTAAGACGATATTGCCACTTAAAGCGATGCCTACCGTACCTTCCCGATATAACTTATCATTACAAAATAAGCCCACACGACCATTCATAAAGCCGCTGCTGGCTTGTCCTCCCACCACCACTGAACCTGGATAAGCAAAATCTAACCCCTGCAACAAATCATTTGCTCCCGAAGCAAAGGGACTAGACAAGAGAATAAATTGAGGGACTACGGAAGGTGATACACCTACTAAATCAATCCAAGCAGTCGGGGAACTATCGGAATCTGGCAATTCTTCCGCCACAATATGAAAAGGTTGGATTTCGACACCGGGAAGATGGGCTAAAGTTAAACTCAGGGCTGGTTCTGCTTCTATTTCTTCCGTTTCTCCAGCCTGTTTTCTGCCAATGACACCCCCAGCACTACAACCAATTAATACAGGTACAGAAAGTTTTTCCGCCAATAAAGGCAAAAGTCGGGAATACTCACTCATAAAAGCAGAAGAAATGAATACCAGCCCTAAATCCGCTGGTGCTGTTAAAGATGCCACTGCTTGTTCTACAACATCGTTAATAGCCGCTTCTAAGGAAGGACGAGTTGATAGGGCATTTGTCCACTGCATTTGATCTGCCATGAGTTTTCGGCTGGTTTCTGTTTTGGGGTTAGTTGATTATTTTAACTAACTTTGTCGCTTGCTGAATAGAGTCAGATCCCCGACTTCTTAGAGAAGTCGGGGATCTCGTTGTTCAGTATAGGAAGTGGTATATTTATGATTTAATATCAAAAATTGAGGATATAAACACCTATTCAAACACAGGTGGCCATAATTCAGAAATGGCAATTTCCCAACCAGGAAATAATTCAGTTACGGTTAATTTATCATCTTCTGTTAATAATGTGATTTTACCATTAGGACGATAAACAGTAACAGTTAATTCATCAGGATTGATTAAAATTCCTACTTTTGCGCCTAATTCTAAAAATAATTTAAGTTTATCTTCTAATTTAGCAACTCTATCAGTTTTTGATTTAATTTCTACCACTAAATCAGGAACTAAATTTCCAAAATCTCTCACAGTCCGTTTTAATCTTGGGGCGGAAACAAAGGACACATCAGGAGCGCGTAAATCAGTATTTGGCATAATAAACCCACCACTGGAGTCAAATATTCGCCCTAATTTACGAGGTTTTATCCAATTACCTAATAATCTAATCAATTCAGCACCAATTTCACTAGATTCTATATCCGATGGACCCATAATTAAAATATTCCCTTCTTGTAGTTCTATTTGATAGTCGTTATCATCATCTTTTAATATTTGTTCTATTTTTTCTACGTTGTTAATTGTGAGAGTCATATAATTTTGATCTCCAATGATATTTGTGATGATTTGATATTATAGCATACTTATTCAGATCCCCGACTTCTTTAAGAAGTCGGGGATCTAAAGGGGGTTTCCCCACCCTAAATTGTTCTTCCTCTGTTTTCCATAATATTACTTTTCAAGGTAATAGATAACTGTCGTAATCTTTCACTTACTTCTAAATTAGATTCCTGTGATTTTAAATGATTAGGTATTTCTGCTAATAAAAGTGGATTTCCTTGTAACCATTCATTCAAAGCTACCCCAGTCCAAGTACCTTCTTTTTCTCTGAAACCATCAACTAAACCTTTAAGTTCTTGAATACAAAATGATTCAAAACTCGCAGCATTAAAAATTGCAAATCGCAAGTATTCTTCAAAGGCATTAATATCATTTTCAACTTCAAAAAATACAGCTTCTTGTTCAACCATAAATCCATTTTTGAGATTTGTTGAACTTGATTTTCCTACTTCTATCACTCCTAACACTTGTTCCCGAATTGCCGGGTTAAAAAGTAAATCAGCACCATATTTTACATATCTTTTGAGAACACTATAAGCAGGTTCTTCGCCAGTATAGTAGTTATCAACAATTTCAATATCTACTCCCAGGCTTTTGATAATTTTATTGCGCGTATCACTATTCACAGGTCCACGAATCAAAACTTCTGCTACTGGACGTGCAAAGCGTAAAAATAACACAGTTAAACTAGTTTCTAATTTAGATAAAAAATAACTTTCTGAATTTTCAATTAGTCTAGCTTTGACTTGATTACTTCCCCATAATAAACTTGTCATATATTCAACTAAGTTTAAGGCTTCAGTTTGTAATTCTACAGCTAGTTGTCTAGCAATATTAGCTAAAAGTTTACTAATATCATTATACAAATCTTCGCGCCAAGCAAAGTTAGCTTTCATTCTGTCAAATTCAGGATTTGAGTTAGCCAAAAAGATAGTATTTTTCTTTGCAAATGTTTCTTTTCTGAGTTTTTGCATTTCTTGATCTACAATTTGTAGATATCTTTCTCGAAATTTCTCTATTTGAGTTAAAGAAGTAAGAGTTAAATTTTCTAAGTTTTTGTTAATAACAGAAGCATCATAGTATTTTTGTAAATCAGCTTTCATTATTAACCATTTTTGATTCCACCATTCTAAAAACAAAACTCGTTGATTGTTTTCTGCGAATAGCTTGGCTTGTTCAGGATTTTCTGGATGATTATACGTAGTTAGGTTTGGTTTTGTCTGTCAATGTCTCAAATCCTATTACATAGTATACACAGAATAGGGAATAACACAAGCCAAAGCAAAATAGAGGATAATAACCATACCTTCACCTCAGTTTTGTGACAAGTTGTATCTCATTATCTCGTTCCCAGTCTCTGACTGGGAATGCTATTCAGAGGCTCTGCCTCTGCTATTATTGAAGGCAGAGCCTTCTAGAATTCATTCCCATACAGAGTATGGGAACGAGAAAACGAGAAAAATGTCTGAAGTATGATTTTTAGGATTATTTTGATGAAGATGAGGGATTCATCATAAAAATCATCAAAATCACAAAAATCATAGTTTAGATGTTAATTTAAAACTGCTCTAAATACTGATTAAGATCCTCAATCACACGGGTAAGTTCCGCTTCTGTCGTTAACCGAATCCCTAGATTGCGAATTGTTAACAAAACTTTAGCTGCAAAGGGAGTAGGCCAGATATTAGGATTGCAGAATAGTTCTATGAATACATCCCCAGTGTAACGATACTCTAACGAGGGTTGGGGACTGACTTTACCTGTTCCTGGAGTTTTACTAGCAACAGCTTTGAGGCTTTTCATTAATTCATCTATTGCTGCTTTTAATTCTTGTGCTGCTTGGGGTGAAAAACTGACGGAAACAGAACCTTCTACTAGATTCAGTGTTAGAGGTACAGAAGACATAAGCTACTTATTAACAATAATTCGTAATTATCTATATTACCGGAATATGCTCTCTATTATATTTATAATATCCAGATCCCATATCCAGATCCCCGACTTCTTAAAGAAGTCGGGGATCTTTTTGTTCAATAAAGAGATAAATTCTTAATTAGCAAGTTTTGACCTATTTTCTATATATTTATTCTTAGCAACAAATACTTATTGGTGTACAGTAAGAGTTCAAGAAAACAAATTCTCTATTCCTTTTTTTCACAAATCACAATTATAAATATATGATTTACGATAACCGCACTGAAGTAAGAAGAGTTTTAATCATTACACTATTACTAAACATATTCGTGATGGGGTTAAAAGCCCTGGTGGGCTATTGGACAGGTTCTTTAAGCTTACTGGCTGATGCCTTACATAGTGTGACAGATAGTGCTAATAATGTCTTAGGATTAGTGGCTATTAAGTTTTCTTCACCGTTGCCAGATCGGGAGCATCCCTACGGACATAATAAGTTTGAAGCAGTGGGGGCTTTGGGTATTGCTGCATTTTTAGGAATAGCCTGTTTTGAAATTGTCCAAGGTGCAGTAGAAAGGATTCTCAAAGGTGGTGAACCTGTGAGAGTATCACCTCCAGAATTGTGGTTATTATTAATTGTTTTAGGAGTAAATATTTTTGTCGCTTTTTATGAACGGAATGTGGGAAAAAGGGTAGGTAGTTCGATTCTAATCGCTGATGCTACCCATACTATGAGCGATGTTTGGGTGACAATTTCGGTTATTGGTGGTTTAATTGGTGTGTGGCTGGGTTATCAATGGTTAGATGTGGTACTAGCTTTCCCGGTGGCTCTACTGGTATTTTGGAGTGGTTGGTCAGTCTTAACTGAAAATTTACCTTGGTTGGTGGATCAAATGGCGATCGCCCCAGAAACAATTCATGCGATCGCCGTTTCCGTCCCCGGTGTCCTCAACTGTCATGATATCGCTTCTCGTGGTGTCATTGGTCGTCAAGTTTTTATAGAAATGCACCTCATTGTAGATGCACCAGATGTAGAGACAGCCCACAACATCACGGAAGAAGTCGAAAAACAACTAGAACAACGTTTTCATCCTGTGAGGATTCTCATTCATGTTGAACCACCTGCATATCAGTCTGAGAGCATAACTTTTGAAACCGAACATAGATAAAGACAAGAATTCAGGAGTCAGAATATTTTTTAGATCAGGGATAGGGAGTAGGGATATAGCATTTCCTGATCATACTGAGTATATTATAGCATCGTCCTGGGAAGAATATTGTGGGTTTTATTTTTCCAACCTGACTGCATACCACTGTAAATATTTTCCTGGACCTAAATCTAAATTACAACTAGTATCTAGTAAATATTGTGCTTGTTGGCTGATTGAATTAAATTTTTGTAAATCTAGTGGTAAATCCTCCTGTGAGATTTGCAATAGGGTTGTTTCCAGCTTGAGTAGTAATTCAGCTACGGTGAGAAATTGTTCTGGTTGATTTGTCTCTAAAACAACAAAATCATCCTGTTGATACATTAATTGATTTGGCATTTTTGGTAATTGGTAATTGGTAATTGGTAATTGGTAATTGGTAATTGGTAATTGGTGATTGGTGATTGGTGATTGGTGATTGGTGATTGGTGATTGGTGATTGGTGATTGGTAATAATTTCTTATTCTGTTCCCTGTTCCCTGTTCCCTGTTCCCTGTTCCCTGTTCCCTGTTCCCTGTTCCCTGTTCCCTAATTCACGATGGATATACTGGCATTGTAAAATGAAACCATGCACCACCGTGGGGAGATGAATCTACCCAAATTTGACCGTAATGGGCGCGGATAATGCGTTGACATAAACAAAGACCAATTCCATATCCATCTGTGCCTCGATCGCGCTGGAGACGGAAAAGATTCTCAAAAATGCGATCGCGGTTTTCTTCGGGAATCCCTGGTCCTGTATCACCAACACTAAATTGAACTTTTTGGGTAGTCCGATGTAATCCGGCTACAGTGATAATACCACCAACAGGTGTATATTTGATGGCGTTATCTAAAAGATTAACTAGGACTTGCCGAATGCGTTCAGGATCAGCATATACATAGGGTAAATCTTGGGGAATATCTGTTTCTACCGTTTGGGATTTAGCTGTGTAGCGATCGCTCAATTCCTCTAATACTTGTAAACACAATTCCCCCAATTGTAACCTTTGTGGTACAATTGGCAATTCTATATCCTCACCCCGCCCGACCTGTAACAAATCAGCAATCATCCGATCAATAATCCGTGTTTGTGTCCGGGCCTGTTTTAATAAATGTATAGCCAGTCCTGGTTTCAGGCGGAGAAATTCCCCCGTATCTGGATTGTAATTAGATTGAAGAGTTTCAATAGCGATCGCCGCCGCCGTCAGAGGATTGCGAAGATCATGGGCTAAAATGGCAATCACTCGGTCTTTAAACAGTAGCTGTTCTTGCAGTCTCTCCTTTTCCTGCTTCAGACGAAAAATTTCATCCCCTAGTTGAATTGCCTCCGCCGAAGTAGCAACAGAATGAATGGTAGACTTAGGCGCAATCACCTGACTCTTCTCATCCAAACATTCTTGGGAATCTTCCTGTAACTTCAAAAAAGTGGTGACAGCGGTTTGCCAACGCGGCCAGCAGATTTTTAATTGCGGAATAATATTAGTACCAGCAATAGTTTGTTGAGGTTCGGGATGAATTTTAACCAAAGCAGGAGTTGCTACTAACTTAAAATGTTCCGCTAAATAGGGTTGTTCGCCAACATCAATAATTTGTAGTTCAAAACTATACCCAGCCTCTAATTCTTTTAAGTAAGCACGAATTCGCTGCACTTGTTGACGGGACTGAGGTCGCCCATCAATAAACAGCAGTAGTTGGAGTGGAGCCTCAGAATAAATAGGCTGATCCTGGGAAACTTGCATGACATCTTGTTTCAGCACTGGTAACAACCTGGGGACGCTTTACAGACGGTGAAATGAACTGACGTTGCTTAATGGCCGTTGTTTTTCTAATTTAATATCTATTTTAGATTCTTCCTACTGCAATCCGATCTATATTTTTGGGTGAAAGCGGATTTTTTCGGAATTTTGCTGCCATTTGCTCTTACTTTTACAGCTACTAGGCTTCTAGTCAGGAATTGTTGAACCTATCGTCACCTCCTTTAGCAATTATTTACAGAATCCAAAAAATAGCCCTAAGCTGTTACGCATTTACTTTTTTGCCCGAAAGCCTTACGGCAAGGACTCTAGGCTACGAAATATCAGATTTAGCTGCGTAACAGCTTAGTAGAAGTCAAGAGTCCCTTAATGTAGGCCTTTGCCATGTATTCTGTAACTCATTCAAGTGCATACCAACCTATAGCTAATTATGTAACACCGATGCAACTTGCGATCGCTTCCCCAATAGAAGCATTAAATCATCCCTAAGCCATCCATCAATTCTTACAAACAGCCGCAGAGTTGCCTTATTCCCAGCTTACCACTTCAAACCATTGGCGAAAACTTTCTATCAATTCCTCAAAACCTATAACCGCCACTATTGGCGTTGCAAAGCAATATTCCATTAACCAATAAATGTATAAATTTAGACTATAACATAACTTACGCAACTTACACATTGGTAGGGGCGCAGGGCCTGCGCCCTCGATTGTATTGCATCAAGCGCGACAACTGCTATATACGTTCTTGAAAATAAAAACGATATAAATTACAAAGACATTGCACATCATTTCCTTTAAATTCAATTAACCCCAAACTGCGTAATTTTAAAGCTTGAGTAGAATCTATTCTCATAGGAAGATCACTATTAATTATAGATGTGTAAAAGTTTAAGCTAAAAACGCATCTCTTCTTCCAGTGAGAGAAAAAATAAACCAAAAACAGTCGGTTAAAACCGACTTTAACTTTAAGACAGGGAATTTATTCCCTGGCTGACTACCCAACCTCAAAAATGCTACTGTAGAAGGTGAAAATCAATTTGTGATTTCTTTGTGTTTTCCCGTAACTACCCTGCTGTATTCCTGAGTTTTGCTGTTTTACTATCCTTAACAGCCTGTGCTAACAGTCAATCTGCTAAAAACCTAGAACAATCATTAGCGGCTGACCCTCAGTTGCAAAATAATCCTGTTCCCTTTGGCAAACCTCAGAGTCAGCAAACAACACCAAACCCCAACACATCAACAATTAAATTACCGGCTGATTTTCCCGCAGATATTCCCATTTACCCCAACGCCAAACTAGAGGAAGTTACACCAGCTAATTCCGAAAATAAAATATCAATTCGTTGGCAAAGTGCAGATCCCAGTAATATAATCACCAGCTTTTACCGCCAGCAATTTCAGGCTAAAAACTGGCAAATTGTCCAACAGCCTCAAGATGATGTAGATGGGACTTTTTCCGCCAAACGCAATGATTTACTCATCAATGTCACAATTAAACCACAAACTGTTACCAAAGCCGCACCCAATCAACCGCAAACAGCCACTAAATTATTAATTGAATATTCGTCCAATTCTCCAACTACGTCTACTAACCCAGTTACCCCTTCAGATAATCCAGAATTTATCGGTCCAGTATTACCTAAGACTGATAATACTAACGTAGTCACCCAGCCAACCCTACAGCCAACCACCCAACCGGAAACCTTAACAACTCAGGAATTTACTGATATTCAAAAAGCACCCCCAGAATGGCGCTCTCATATTCAAGATTTAGCTACATTAGGTGTTTTATCTATCGAACCAAAAACCAACGAATTTCTCCCTGATAAAATTATCACCCGTCGGGAATATGCCCGCTGGTTAGTTGCAGCTAATAATGCCATGTATGCGAATAATCCAGCCAAACAAATTCGGTTAGCATCCTCCAGCACTCAACCAGCTTTTAGGGATATCTTAACCAAAGATCCCGATTTTCCAGTCATTCAAGGATTAGCCGAAGCTGGTTTAATTCCCAGTGCTTTATCTGGAGATGCCACAGCGGTTTTATTCCGTCCTGATGCACCCTTGACACGAGAACAATTAATCCTCTGGAAAGTTCCTTTAGATACTCGCCAAGCCTTACCCGCTGCTAATTTAGAAGCCGTTAAACAAACTTGGGGTTTTCAAGATGCAGGTAGTATTGAACCGAAAGCATTAAAAGCAGTTTTGGCTGATTTCCAGAACGCTGAACAATCAAATATTCGCCGAGTTTTTGGCTATACAACCCTATTTCAACCCAAAAAACCTGTAACTCGTGCTGAAGCCAGTTCAGCTTTATGGTATTTCGGTACTCAAGGTGAGGGAATATCTGCAACGGAAGCTTTAAAGCTGAAAAGGTGAGTTTTATTTGATTTTGAGTAAACATCTGACAGGCTATTGTGCCTGTCATTTTTTACCGATTTCTAATTCTTGACTTTACTTTTACGGTGTAGGTGTAAGTGTAGCCGTTGGTGTAAGTGTAGGCGTAGCTGTAGCCGTTGGTTTAACTGTTGGTTTAACTGTTGGTTTAGCCGTTGGTTTAATTGTTGGTTTAATTGTTGGTTTAGTCGTTGGTTTAGTCGTTGGTTTAACTGTTGGTTTAGCCGTTGGTTTAGCTGTTGGTGTAACTGTTGGTTTAGCTGTTGGTGTAACTGTTGGTTCGGGTTTAGTTACTGGTTTGGTAATGATAGTTTTAACTTCTTCATTTATTTTTTGACGAAGTTGTAAATCAGCAATCCCAGTTTCTGAGAGTTGATGTTTTTTCTGGTACTCCTTTACCAACTCTTCTAACTGGGGACTGTAGAATTGATCACGAGGAAGTAGAGTTTTTGGTTTAAGTACAGTATTCAAATTAGCTTGCAAAATTTGCACAATCATAGCAGCTTGATCTTGGGTTTGGGGACCTGCTTTCCCATCCACCTTTAACTTGTAGCCTGTTTGAAATTCAGTGATAGCCTTTTTAGTTTCCTCATCAGTCAGAGGATCTTTTTTAACCTTAACGTTATAACCCAATCCACGTAATACAGATCGGAATTCATCGGGCTTATAGTTGCGCTGACGAGCGGCAAAAGTCATATCTGAAGACACAACACTTGCTGCCACAATACAGGTTAAAGCTATAGTTACTCTAGACTTGTTTAAACCACACCACATCATAAAAACTCCTTGGGATTAAATCCTTGATACTAAGACACTAGCAGGTAATTCTGAAGTTTTTTTAACCTATGGCTTAACAATTAGTTATTAATTCTGATTAATTCGACTCTAATTGATTATTAATGAATATAACAAAAATTAGTTTTCGCCATCTGCCTAATATCTCCGAACTGATAAAAATACGCACTATTGCTAATCTATACAGACATACTAAGGTCTTGATGATATTAATTGCATCACTAAATAATTATGCACTCAAGGGTAATAATTTCCGGTGTTGCTGAGTAAAAGTATGATTTTATTATGCCTACGGCACGCTGCGCGAACACGCAGAGGCGCTCCAGACGCAGAGAGTAAGAGTTTGAGAAATAGAATTTTCGACTTTCATACCCCAATTCACCAACGCCTAATAGTAGAAGACTCCTAACTTCTGACTCCTGATTTCTGCTATAACATTCATGACACTGGTTTTCAAACTGATGCTACTGTATTTCGTAAACCTGTAATTTACTATAACTAGAAATCATGAGCAAATTAAAAATTTCCCAACACAAAAACCTATGGTTTGAAAGAGTCATGGCAATTACAGCCACTGTCAATTTGGTATTAGTTTTCTTTGATTTAAGTTATGTACCTTGGAGAGATTTTTACTTCCGTCGAGTTCCTGGAATAACTCGATTATACGATCCAATCAAAGGTATTGAACCTCATCGTGACACAAAACAATATCTAGAAGCAGTAGATGGATTAGAAAAACAGGTAATTCAAACAGGGTTAAACTCTCCTCAAGTCAAAACTAAGTTGGAGGAACTTCACTTTCTTAGCAAAGAGATGATTGATAGTAATCCTTTTGCGGGTGCAGGCAAGAGTGGAACGCTGGAAAAAATCAAAAACCGGATGCGGGAACACGTCGGACAAAAATCTGCAAAAGGTGCATTTAATACTTTTTGGAGTCAGGAGTATTTATCTAAACATGGTTGGAATCAGGAAATAGCTTTTTTTGACCAGAAAATTCGTCCGGGAATTGCTAAAAACTATTATCGAAAAATTGGTGAGAATGGGGAATTTTTAGATAAATTTTGGATAATTGATTTACCATTTGTAGTTCTATTTGCCACAGAATTACTAGGACGTACTTTCTTAATAAAACGTAGATATAGCCATTTAAGTTGGTTGGAAGCAATTCTTTGGCGTTGGTATGATATATTCTTAATAATACCAATTTGGCGATATTTAAGAATTATCCCGGTTACAATCAGACTTGATCAAGCAAAGTTAATTGATTTTTATGTAATTAGACGGCAAATTCATCAAGGTATTCTTGCTAATTTTGCCGAAGAAATTACAGAAATTGTCGTAGTTCAAGTAATTAACCAGGTTCAAGGTTCAATTAAACGAGGTGAAATTACCCGTTGGCTACTAGAATCAGATCATCTGCGTTCTTATATAGATATTAATAATATCAACGAAGTCGAAGCAATTACTGGATTGTTAATTAAAACTCTGGTTAATCAGGTGTTACCTAAAATTCAACCAGAAGTAAATGCAATTTTGTGCCATAGCATCGCCATTGCTTGTCAACAATTACCAGGATATAGTAATATCCTCCTGTTACCAGGATTAGGTAAAGCTCAAACACAAATTAGTGAACAACTAGCCACGCAAATCACTAATAATATCTATGCTGCTTTATCTAGTACCATCAAAGATCCTGTCGCGGCAAAACTTTCTACTCAGCTAATAGAAAAATTCACAGCTTCATTTAGTTCAGAAATACAGCAAAAACAAGTTTTAGTGGAAATTCAAAGTTTACTAAATGACTTTTTAGAAGAAGTTAAAATTAACTATATTCAACGTCTATCTCAAGAAGATATAGATAAAATTTTGGAAGAAACTAGAAAAATGCGGACGGAATCATCCGGTAGTTTATCTATTCGCAAATAAAAAATGGCTCTACCGTTCCCTCCTTTATGTAAAACAATATTTATTGTAGGTTGGGTTGACGCAAGGAAACCCAACAACTCTTACTATCTTACCGCCAATGTTGGGTTTCACTTCGTTCAACCCAACCTACAAAAATTAAATTAATATTCTTTTCCATAAGGGGAGCGGTAGAATCTAAAAAATTAGCCAATAGATAGATGAAAATTAGGAGGATTTTTGTCAGGATGGGATTTAGTTGTACTTGTGATTCATTAAAAACATGAATAAAATCATAAATACCGATATTAATCAGATTGATATCAGGTTACTTCTAGAAGAGATAAATCCCGGACAAGCAGAAACTTTATGCGGTGGTTATTGTCAATCATCACAGGATGATCAAGATGCGTACATGAGTGATATTGCTGAGATTATCAATAATGCCAAAAAACAAGCTGAAGGTGTAGATAATAAACGCAGTAATCAGAAGATTAATACCATAAATAATGCCAAAAAAACCTACCTAAATGGGGTAGAAATACCCCGTAAGGGAAAAACCGCAACTATATCCTTGTGAAATCCAAGTTAGCTAAATCATTAACTTTATGGAGAGTCAACCACCCATCACTTCCCTTCGGGTAAGTGAGGGCTTGTAAAAGCCTAGTTGGACTCAGTTCTTAACAGAACTACGTTAGAGGTAAGAGTTAAAGACCTACTAGGGGATGCGTAGCTAGTTCCCTGCTCTAGAACTTCAAAGTTAAACAGGCTTAAGGGTTAAACCAGTGCTTTTAAGATAGTTACCGACCTCTAACATTGTCAAAGCTAACATTACCCCAGAAATGGGAGGCTCTTCGGAGCAAAATATTATCGGCAATATTAATTACTTGATAAACTTTACCTATTTGTAATCCCAATGGTAGAGAGTCTAAAGAACGGATTTCTCTGGCTGTGGAATATTGTAATTGCCAAACACCTTCTAATAAAGCTGTAGCATGAATGAGAGGTTGAGGGTGAGGATTGAGACTTTCTAATTCGGCTGTTAATTGTTCAATTTCTGCGACTAAAGTTTGATCAAGCTTTAAATTAGTAATAGGAGAACCATCACTTTTAGCTTGATTTCTCTTGATTGTTGCTTGTAATTTCTCTTTCAAAATTTGATTATTCATAAGATTAATTTTTTTGATATGTAGTTATAAAGACCCCAGCCCCCTCCCCGCAAGCGAGGAGGGGACTATGATGTATTTTTTCAAGTAAATAACCTGGCAGTTGATGACAACTACCAGGCTTTTGATTAATCAAAAATTATGTTATGGAAAAATTAAAGAATACCCCAGAAGTGGAGAAAGCCTTTACCAGAAAATAGTTCAATCAAAGCTGCTGCTGAAAACCCAATCATTGCTAAACGGCCATTCCAGATTTCTGCTTCAGATGTAAAACCCCAGCGCCAACCGTTGCGATCTGTAGCTACAGGTGTGTTAGCTGCTTTTGTTGCGTTACCCATGATCAGCACTCCAATTAGGATTTACTAAGTTTTATTGACTTATGTAAATAAATATAACATTTTTTTGCAAAAAAAACAATATTTATTTATATTTTTTTTGCAACTATGTGTGCATCAGTTGCAAGCATCAGGATTTTTTAACATCGTGAAATCAGCAATGGTGGTCGATGAGGAATGAACACTTTCTTGGTGTTTTTTCAAATATTTTGATATAATCTTAACCAGTAGGTGTAACTCAATTAAATGCTGAAAAGCAGCCTATCGAAAAAGTTCAAAATTATCTCCAAAAGTCCCTAGGGCATAGGGCTTTAAAGCTCAGTTAATGTCTTCCTAGAGGAGTCACTGAGAAGCCCACACTCATCTGTTCGCGCAAGCGTGCCGCAAGGTATAAGGGAGTGTGTGGAGTATGTCACACAACGTGATCTGGTTCTAAGGCGCAGGGATAAGCTGAATCGCCTGTTTCTACCTGAATAGTAGAGTGTTTGATCCCAAAATGGTGTTCGAGTTCCTGGGAAACTTCCCATAAGAAAGCATCACCAGGATAACCTCCTGGCATGACTAAATGAACTGTGAGTGCGGTTTCGGTTGTACTCATAGCCCAGATATGAAGATCGTGGATTTTCGACACTCCAGGACATTCAATTAAGTAATTTTTCACGGCACGGGGTTCAATTCCTGCTGGTACGCCATCAAGTGCTAAATTTACAGAGTCTCTGAGTAAATGCCACGTGCCGACCACGACGACTCCCACAAGCAGTAAGCTAACTAATGGGTCAAGCCATAGCCAATGGGTGAATAAAATCACAATTCCGGCTACCACAACTCCCAATGATACCAGGGCATCAGCAGCCATGTGTAAAAATGCGCCCTGAATGTTTAAGTCGCTTTTACGTCCTGACATAAACATAAGTGCAGTAGCAGTATTAATGATAATGCCAACTAGGGCAACACCAATAATTGTTCCTCCTGATACTGGTGCGGAATTATGAAAACGACGAATGGCTTCCCAAGCGATCGCCCCCATAGATAAAAGTAAAACTACGGCATTGGCTAAAGCTGCTAGAATTGATGAGGCACGCAATCCATAGGTATAGCGGTGGCTGGGAGGACGACGGGCAAGGGAACTTGCACCCCACGCCAGGAGAAGTCCCAATACATCACTCAGGTTATGACCCGCATCAGCAAACAAAGCCAAGGAATGTGCTAGGTAGCCATAGGTGGCTTCAACGATGACAAATCCTATATTCAATGCAGTGCCAATAGCAAAAGCCCGACTAAATGTTGCTGGGGTGTGATTGTGATGATGGTGTCCATGTTCGTGATGATGATGGTGGTTGTGTGTCATGGTGATGTGGGTATAAGGGATGGATGGTTTTTCACGCAGAGACGCTCCAGGCGCAGAGAGTAAGAGTTTGAGAGATGGAATTTTTGACTTTCTTACCTCAATTCTCCAACGCCGAAAATTCTATGTTAATTCTGATTTTTGAGTTAATATTCAGGGATGTTCATCTTTGCAAATACCTTTTTCTTCGGCGTTGCTGATTAAGGGTATGAATTTTAGTCTCACGCAAAGGCGCAAAGACGCAAAGGTAAGAGTTTTAAAGGTTCAATTTAGGAATTTCATACCTCAATTCAGTAACGCCTTTTCTTCTTTCTTCTCTCTTCTGAACTCCTGACTCCTGATTCCTTCTTTCGGACTCCTATAACCAACCTCGCAGGCTATAAATAAAAGTGCCAATATATTCTTTTAATGCACTTGTGAATTGATCTAAATTATCGGTATCAGGTAATAAATTGAGAATTGCGGCTTTGGGAGTGTTGGTAAGTTCTTGAAGTTCCCCTTGACTAACTAGAAAATCTGTGGGTGCGGGAATGACATTCATGCCTTGACGTTGAAAAATTTTCAAGGATCGGGGTGTATGTATCGCTGAGGTGATTAATAATACTTTTTTTATTTGACGAGCTTCGAGGATTTTCCGAACATTGACAGCGTTCTCATGGGTATTGAGGGAATTGGGTTCTTGAATAATGGCTTCAGCCGGAACACCAATGGATGTGAGAATAGCTGCCATGTCTGCTGATTCTGGAGAACCACTACCGCGCCAATCAATGCGACCGCCACTCAGGATAATTATAGGGGCTTTTTTCTGAAAATAGAGTTGTGCTGCATAAATTACGCGATCGCCTGCTTCGTTTAAATCTGCCATTACCCTGGGCCAAGTTGGTGATCTGGTTGCACCTCCTAAGACGACAATGGCTTCAGCGTTGGGGATTTGTGGAGTGGGGATGTTTTGCCATTCTAAGCTGCGGACTAAGGATTTGGAAACCCAAGCATTGCTACAAATTAGCAACAACGCTAAGGATAAGGAAATAGCAATAGTCGCAATGCGGGGATTTTTTCGTAAGGTGATCAAAGCAACTATTAAACTTACACTGGCTAATCCTAACGGGTAAAAAAATAGGGGGATGATTTTAGATAAGTATAAAAACATAATTGTTTAAGCTAAATAGATAATGTAACGGTATAGGTTTTGGAAATGTCAGGATTTCTTAAAATTTAGGGGCAACTTCCTTCTGGTTGCTTTCATCTACAAAAAAACAATCATAAGGCTATCACCCCTAGATATTATGAGAAAAGTTAATATTTCTCAACTTACAGCAAATGGCAGATTAATGAGGTACAGAATATAGATTCAAAGTCAGACACCAAGCCAGTTTTACGCCCGACTCCTGCTGTATTATTCCGCAGTTACCAATTCAGTGCTACCTTTTGTCCGTTTCCGGGTCATGGCATTATAAACCATGATGCCGATGGCTTTAATCAAATTACCTTCCAACTCTTGGAACATTTTCATGTTCACACCAAAAGCGGCATTTGCTTCTTCGGTAATGCGATCGCCTGTAGAATCATCAATAGGCATAGCATCTAAATTGGCTCGATACTTAGCCTTGAATGCCTTTTCATCGGTAATATCTGCAAACTCATAAAAAGCAGTTCCTTCACCTTCACCCAGCTTCATTGCAGTTTGGGCAATACCTTTGAGGATTTGTCCCCCTGATAAATCACCTAGATAACGGGTATAGGAATGAGCAATTAATAATTCTGGTTCAGTGGCGGAAATTTCCCGAATCCGGTTTACATAAGCCGCACCCGCAGGAGATAATTTGATTTGCTCTCGCCAATTGTAACCATAGTAGTAATGAAGGTCTTGCTCTAAGGTATGCTTGCGGTTCAGTTCAGGAAAGTAAATTTTGCTTAAAATTGGGTGATGCTTGTGTTTTTCCATTTCCTCTTCCATAGCGGAGTAAATGAAGTAAAAGTTAGCAACCAACTTGCGGTAAGAGTTTTTCTCCACAACTCCCTTTAAAAAACACTTGACAAAACCCACATTTTCTGCCATGGTGTGTGCTTTTTTTGTACCTACACGTAATTTGCTTGCTAAATTGCTGTTCATATTATTAAAATTCTCAACTGTAAAAAAATTAACTGTGGAAGTTTTTTGTCCGTAATGGTGAAAAAACCCCATTAAAACGTAAGATTAAAACTATTTGATGAGAATTTATATTAAAAATAATTAAGCAATGAGTTTCTTTGGCGTTTTATTAACGTCAAGGATAATGGAAGAAAGTGCTATTCTCCTGTGTGATTGTGTGGAGTTTTTAAATTTATGGTTTCATCAATGGCTCGAAATCAAGGCTGTATTTCCGAAGTTGAGAAGAGTGGGGTGTTTAATTCCATACCACTGCCAACTAATGCTTTATTTGGTACGGATGGCATTCGTGGCAAGGTGGGAGACTTACTGAATGCGCCTTTGGCTTTACAAGTGGGTTTTTGGGCGGGGGTTGTCCTCCGTAATTATGCGACTGTTCCCGGTCCAATTATTCTGGGACAAGATTCCAGAAATTCCAGTGATATGTTAGCAATGGCTTTGAGCGCCGGGTTAACTGCTGCTGGTTTGGAAGTGTGGTATTTAGGATTATGTCCTACACCTTGTGTAGCCTATTTGTCCAGCATCACCGATGCCATTGGGGGAATCATGATTTCCGCCAGCCACAATCCTCCAGAAGACAATGGAATTAAAATCTTTGATGCCCAGGGTGGTAAGTTATCTAAAGCCCTACAAGGTGAAATTGAGGCGGGATTACGAGGTCAATTATCCCCCGATTTGAGCATAAATAATTGCGGTAGACATTATTCCCGAACAGAGTTAATTAAAACATATAGCCAGTCTATCCAAACACCTTTAGCATCTGGACTGACTCTCCAAGGCATGAAGATTGTTTTAGATTTAGCTTGGGGTGCAGCGGTGGGTTTAGCACCGGCGGTATTTACAGAAATGGGTGCGGAGGTCATTTGTTTACATAATGAAGCTGATGGCGATCGCATTAATGTCAATTGCGGTTCTACACATTTGGATATTCTCCAAGCCGCTGTAGTCGCCAATCAAGCCGATATGGGTTTTGCTTTTGACGGCGATGCAGATCGGGTTTTAGCTGTGGATAATACGGGCAGATCCGTTAATGGTGATTACATTCTTTACCTGTGGGGTCGCCATTTACAACAAAAACAACAACTCCCAGATAATCTAATAGTTTCCACTGTTATGGCTAATTTAGGCTTTGAAATAGCTTGGGAACAAATAGGTGGTAAATTAATTCGTACCGCTGTTGGTGATCAATATGTGCAAGCGGAAATGCAGAAAACTGGGGGAATGTTGGGAGGAGAACAATCGGGACATATCCTGTGTAGTCATTATGCCATGACTGGAGATGGTTTATTAACAGCTTTGCATATTGCAGCGGTGGTGAAAGAGGCTAATCTTTCTTTGGGAGAAATGGTAGATCAAAGTTTCCAAACCTATCCCCAAATCTTACGGAATGTGCGAGTATTAGATCGGGAACGACGCTTAGGATGGGAAAGTTGTCAACCTGTGCAACAAGCGATCGCTATTGCCGAAGTAGCAATGGGTGATCATGGTAGAATCCTAGTTCGGGCTTCGGGAACAGAACCCGTAATTAGAGTTATGGTAGAGGCCGCTAATGCTGAACTTGTCCACCATTGGACAAATGAATTAGTTGCAAAAGTTGAACAACACCTGGCTTAAACTTAAAATTTTGTTGCAAACCGCGACAGCCCGATGGGGTAATCGGTCTTTTGTGTCATACTGTCACGGTAGAATATAGATGTTTTCTTAAAATACAGGGAATCTTACATGACTCTTCGTCTTGGTGATACAGTACCTAACTTTACTCAAGCCTCCACTCATGGGGAAATTGACTTTTACGCCTGGGCTGGTGATAGCTGGGTGGTACTATTTTCTCATCCTGCTGACTTTACACCAGTTTGCACCACCGAACTAGGAACTGTTGCCAAACTCAAACCAGAATTTGACAAACGCAATGTGAAGGCGATCGCTCTCAGCGTTGATGATGTAGAATCTCACAATGGTTGGGTAGGGGATATTGAAGAAACCCAAAACACCACCCTCAATTACCCTATTTTGGCAGATCCAGATCGTAAAGTTTCCGAACTTTATGATATGATTCACCCCAACGCAGCGGCTACTGTCACTGTGCGTTCGGTTTTCGTAATTGACAACAATAAAAAACTCCGTCTGACTTTCACCTATCCTCCCAGCACTGGACGCAACTTTGATGAAATTTTGCGCGTCATTGATTCTCTGCAATTAACTGATAATTACAGTGTTGCTACTCCCGCAGACTGGAAAGATGGTGAAGATGTGGTGATTGTCCCATCTTTGAAAGATCCTGAAGTCCTCAAAGCCAAGTTTCCTAAAGGTTATGAAGAAATTAAACCTTATTTGCGGATGACTCCTCAACCTAACAAGTAAGTTCTCATAACAATGAATATGTCTCACGCAAAGGTGCAAAGGCGCAAAGAATAAAGGCTACGAAGTAGGGGCGGGGTTTCCCCGCCCTCCATTGTATTGCTTTAATTCACAAAGTTGATGACATTAACATTTAAACCTGTAACGCCATTGAGAATAGCTAGAGTTGTGTTACCAAACATAATCTCAATATCGCCACCAGTTTGATTCAATACTAAGTTAGTGGCAGAAATACCAAGTCCTTTAGCACCAAAGATACTAATAGTATCAATACCCATCTGAAAATCTAAAATCCTATTAGGAGTTTTAGGAAGTTCGAGAGTCACAATCTGGAAATTATCAGCGCCAGCACCACCACTGATTAAATTATTACCACCTGTTTGGATAAAGAAGGTGTCGTTACCATCACCACCCAAAGCCCGGTCATTACTACCCAAGAAAAAGGTATCATTACCAGCACCACCGGACATCCGATTACCACCTTTACCATCAATAGCATAAAAAGTATCATTACCTAAATCGCCAAAAGTGCGATCGCTTTTATTGACATCTATCACGTCATTACCACTACCTAAGAAGACGTTATTATCACTTGCATAGGTTTTGATAGCCAGATCAACTTTGTCATCACCAGCACCAGTAAATACAATATCTGCAACTGCTTCTAAATCTTTACCCGCAACCAAGTCATCGTTTCCAGTAGTTCCAGATACCAACTGATTTTCTGTAGGGAAAAAAGTTATCCCCACAGGACGTTCAAGAACCGGGTTTGTAGGAACTAAAACCTGAAATGGACTAACAACTGAACTACTCTCACTTTCATAGCTGAGAATAGCCCCCTGTGTAGTGCTAACATTAAAACCCACAGTGAGTAAATTACCATTAGGCGCAAAAGCAAGTCCGCCAATAAAATTATTACTGGGTGACTGACTAGTTGTATAATTTGTAGAAAGAGTATTGACTAAATTCCCAGTTTCCAAATCATAGCGTTGAATACCGTTAGCAAAATCACTCACATACAAATCATTATCTTCACCCACCGCTAAACCCAGCAAACTGACAAAGTTAAAACTATCAGGTGATGGTGTGGGAGTAGCAAAGACTGTGGGAGTTGTTCCCGCTGCTAGGGAGTCGTAACGTAAAACTTGACTAGACAAACCTGCACTAAAATCAGCCTTAACCTCTCCCGTTTGAGGATTGACTGTGCCTACACTTCCTTGGGTGGTAACATAAAGACTATTATTGATAAAGAGTAGCCCATTAGGTCCATTTAAGCCATCTTTTTTACCATTTCCTTGGGCAAAAACATCAATAAATGCCCCCGTCGCGCCATTGTAGCGTAATATTTGGTCAGTTAAGAAGCTGGAAACGTAAAAATTACCATCTGGTCCATAAGCAAGACCATAGGGACGAATTAAACCGCCACTTTCATCTAAGTTGGTATTGGGATTATCTCCCACAAATACATCAATAAAACTGCCAGTTTGTCCGTCAAACCTCAATATAGAAGAACTGCCTTTTTTTGTGCCACTGGCTATGTAAAGGTCACTTTTACCATCACCATTTCCGTCGGGTCCGAAGAGTAAGGTGTCAGGGTTATCAAGTCTACCCTTTTCGATAAATGTCCCCAGGGGACTGCCTGTATAAGCATCAAACATCAGAACGTTATTGCCTCTGGTGTTACCAACTAGAAACCGACTATTTTTGTTTTGCATATCTCTATAAAACTGTTATGATTCACCTCTGTAAGAATTTACCATGATAGCGATCGCTAATTATTGAGAGTGAGTATTTTTTGCTTCATACTCTAGTCGGGTTAGCTATTCATTGTTGAAGAGAAGCAATAATTTCAGGAGTTAATTCTGCTTCTGGTTGTACTACTTCACGTTCAGCTAAAACTGATTTAATTTGACTTTCGGAAGCTTTTCTTAATCTTTGTAACAGTGTGTTAAAACTTTGTTCTTGCTCAATTATTTCTTTTTCTGGTGTTGCTTGAATAAACTCTGTGGATACGGCTTGACGAGTTAAAGCATAAACTATATATTGATTCAAAGAAACACCTTCAGTTTCAGCTAACTTGATTAATTGTTGGTGTAGTGTTTCTGGTAATCTCAGTGTTAATCTACTCATAGCTAAATTTCTCCAGAGGATAATTTGATTACTAGCTGTGTAGGTGTCATAACTTGTAAACATAAAGATTGTTTTGCATTTTGAATAGTTTTTTGTAAAAGATTAAGATTATTCAGTATCTATTATGTTAAAAGTATCTCTATTTTTGTTGCTAATCATTAACCCATGAATCACTGGATCAACATATTCAAGTATGCGATTTATGACATTATTCATATAATTTTTATTTTCTAACTGTGTTAATTTTTCTCCAATAAAGCTATACTCTTCAAGCATTAAAAACTCTCCTAAAATCGGTAGAAAAGGATAAATTAACTGACTATTTTTTTCTGCATCATCTAATCCAGATGAATCACAAAGTATATTCAAATTTATTTTAAAAATTGTCGTTATAAAATCATGATCATTGTTCAAAATAGTAATAGTAGGTAGTTTAATTACTTCATGTATAAAATTTATTTTTTCCCTCAACTTCATATTTGAATAAAAATCAATAAAATACTCTGATATTTCAGTGGAGGTCATAATTAAATATTGAACAGAATCCAATTTTTGATGATTTTCTGTTGCAAATGACTTCAATTTTTCCATTAAGAAACCAGATGTTGCATCAAAAATTATTTCCTGTTCTATAAAAAAGAGTTCTGACAAGAATATATATCTATCTTCTTTCGTTTTATCAATGATTTCTACTATCTTTTTTCTATCTATTGCTTTAAAAAACTCTTGATGTTCTTCTAAAATACACTCGAACACTAACATATATCGTTTAATAATGTTTTTGTCATCTGGCTCATCAAGTAAAATCTTTTTCAGACAAAATATAAAAAGGTTAGTTATGTATTTTTCCGAAGCTGGTAAATGGCGACCTATTAAAAAATTCCTAACACCTTCTAAATTATCTGGAAAATATTTACCTTCTACATCACGTTCTAAAGCATTTGATAAGGCTTTTCCAATAACAGGAGGTTGACTAAGTAATACTTCAATGGCTGTTCTAATATGTGTACGAACTAATTCAGGTGTTGGTTGAAATAAAAAACCTTCAGTATCTAAAACAGGATGAGCGCAACGGTGTCTATCTTCTTGAATTCTATCCAGATGATTATACTCCGTAGATGTTAACATTTTAACATCATTAAAAGCCTGAGATAAAATAGTTCTCTCCCAAATAGCAACTTGCTTTTTATCTTTATGAGTGCGAATTTTGTCAATTTCCTTAAGGCATATTTTAGCGGCTGGATCACCGAATGTTTCAGCAAGATAGCGAAACTTTTGGTAAAGGTCATATACTACAGCAATCCAAATAGAGACAATAGCAGATCGATACGCTCCCCCAGAATAGGAAACTATAGCCTCTGCTGCATATGCTCTAATATTTTCATCATCAATATCTAACAAAAGAGATTCAAGATCAGCGAGTTGACTATAGCGTTTCATAAAAAAATCTGCAAAATTTTGGCATGATATTATGAGACAGTGAAAGGATTAATTATCTGCAACCCGTCAATATTTGAGTAACCAAAATCCTCTGTATAAAGTGTTTGGATCTTGGCTTCTAAACAAGCAGCAATAATCATGGAGTCCCAGTGGGAAAGACTGAAACGATTCATTAGATTTTCAGCACTATTTATAATACTCCACGTAGGAATAACAGTGTACCAAACTTGCTGTAAATCACGAATATATTGATAAGCTTGGGTTTTGTCATATCCTAATTTTTCTAATTTTCGGCTTGCTGCTAAATATTCACACGCAACTTGCCAAAGTAAAACACCATCTGTTAGAGACAATACTAGAGATGATGCTTTTGCTTGTTTGATAGGATCACGGGGATCGTTGACATAAATTAAGATATTAGTATCAACGGCGTTCATGCAGCATCTCCCGTGTAAAATGAGGTGCATTTAATGGAATCGGATTTTGCTGCATTCGTGAAATTAGAGATTTGAGAAAATGTTGTTTACTTTCTACATCGGAAATGGGAGGTGAAACAATAGAACTTGATTGAATGAGTAATTCCACCTCAGAACCTTCAGGTAAATTACAGGCTGTTTCCAAAATGAATGTGCCGTTACGATAGACTGCTTTTAGGGTAGGGGGCATAATAAAAAACTCCATAATTTAATTATTGTAGAGCAAGTTCAGCCAACAATCAGAGTCACCCATCAATTAACAAGTTAATATTACATTACAACACAACCTTTGTGACGTTACCGCTCACATTGTC
Organism: Anabaena sp. AL93; assembly: GCF_001672085.1. NCBI lineage: Bacteria > Bacillati > Cyanobacteriota > Cyanophyceae > Nostocales > Nostocaceae > Anabaena > Anabaena sp. AL93. Next base: position 105,441 of record NZ_LJOU01000002.1, read on the forward strand.
CCTAGCAGTAATAGAATAATAACGATATCCTTGTAAAGCCTACCAAGAACAAAAGGTAGAGGTTAAGTAGCAGATTTGACAGAATTGGATCACCAAAACTCTGTATCCAGAAGACATTAGTAGCATTTTAGAAGTTAGTAAGATTTTTATGGTTTCCCAAATTCGGTTTTTGATGTGCGCTCCTGACCATTATGATGTGGATTATGTGATTAATCCTTGGATGGAAGGGAATATTCATAAGTCCTCACGCGATCGCGCCGTAGAGCAATGGAATAAATTATACAATGTCATTAAAAATCACGCCATTGTTGATTTAGTTGCCCCAGAGAAAGGTTGGCCTGATATGGTATTCAGTGCTAACGCGGGTTTAGTCCTTGGTGAAAACGTCGTTCTTAGCCGCTTTTTGCATAAAGAACGCCAAGGAGAAGAACCGTATTTTCAACAGTGGTTTGAACAAAATGGTTTTAATGTTTACACACTTCCTAAAGACCTCCCCTTTGAAGGTGCTGGTGATGCACTCCTAGACCGAGAAGGACGCTGGTTGTGGGCTGGATATGGTTTCCGGTCAGAATTAGATTCTCACCCCTACCTGGCTAAATGGCTGGACATTGAGGTGATTTCTTTGCGGTTGATGGATGAACGTTTTTATCATCTTGATACCTGCTTCTGTCCTTTGGCGAATGGTTATTTGCTGTATTATCCTGGTGCGTTTGATTCTTACTCTAACCGCGTGATTGAAATGCGCGTCGCACCTGAAAAGCGGATTGCTATTGAAGAAGCTGATGCTGTTAACTTTGCTTGTAATGCGGTGAATGTGGATAGCATCGTGATTATGAACAAAGCCAGTGAGAGTTTAAAATCACGTTTGGCTGAAGTTGGTTTCCAAGTCATTGAAACACCGTTAACAGAATTTCTCAAAGCCGGTGGGGCGGCTAAATGCTTGACTTTGCGGGTAACAGAACCTATTGGCGAGGAAATTCACGCTAATGCTTCTGTAGAAAGTCGTGTCATTCGCATGGAAGGACACTTGCTAGATGCAGGTTTAATTAACCGCGCTTTAGATTTAATTGTGGAAATGGGGGGAAGTTTCCAAGTTCTCAAATTCAACTTGGGAGAACAACGTCAAAGTACATCTGCGGCTGAGGTGAGGGTATCTGCACCATCTCACGAAGTGATGGAAGAAATCATCTCCCAGTTGATTGATTTGGGTGCAGTTGATTTACCCCAAGACGAACGAGATACTAGATTAGAACCTGTGATCCAAGCGGGTGTTGCTCCTGATGATTTCTATGTCAGCACGATTTATCCTACTGAAATTCGTGTAAATGGAGAATGGCTGAAGGTGCAAAATCAACGCATGGATGGGGCGATCGCTATTTCCACAACTGCTAATGGTATAGTAGCAAAATGCAAACTCCTCCGGGATTTAGAAATCGGCGACAAAGTAGTTGTAGATGTTTTAGGTATCCGCACCGTCCGCAAAGCTGAATCACGCGAACAACGCAATTCCCAAGAGTTCAGCTTTATGTCTTCCGGTGTTTCCAGCGAAAGACGGGTGGAATTAGTCGTGGAACAGGTGGCTTGGGAATTACGTAAAATTAAGGATAGCGGTGGTAAAGTAGTTGTTACGGCAGGTCCTGTGGTAATTCACACAGGTGGCGGTGAACATCTCTGTCGCTTAGTGCGAGAAGGCTATGTACAGGGACTTTTGGGTGGAAATGCGATCGCTGTTCATGATATGGAACAAAACCTGCTGGGAACATCCCTGGGTGTGGATATGAAGCGCGGTGTAGCTGTGCGCGGTGGCCACCGACATCATTTAAAAGTCATTAATATCGTCCGCCGTTTTGGTAGCATTGCTAAAGCTGTAGAAGCGGGAGTGGTGAAAAGTGGGGTGATGTATGAATGTGTGAAAAATAACATTCCCTTTTCTCTCGCTGGTTCAATTCGGGATGATGGTCCGTTACCCGATACCCAAATGAACTTGATTTTAGCACAACAGGAATATTCTAAAATCATTGAAGGTGCAGACATGATTTTGATGCTGTCTTCCATGCTGCATTCTATTGGGGTGGGAAATATGACTCCCGCAGGTGTGAAGATGGTTTGTGTGGACATTAACCCGGCTGTGGTGACAAAATTGAGCGATCGCGGTTCAATAGAATCTGTAGGTGTGGTGACTGATGTGGGTTTGTTCCTCAGTCTGTTAACTCAGCAATTGGATAAGTTAACAAGTCCTTATGTTGCTAATGTAGGTTAAGAAATATCTCACGCAAAGGCGCAAAGACGCAAAGGGTTTTTCTGGGCGTTTTTGTGTCTTTGGTTTGGAAGTTTTTTTCACGCTCCAGGCGCAGAGGACACAGAAAAATATAATATAAGCAGTACCATTTATTCCTGTACTCACTATCAAGGTTAACTAAATGCAAATGCTAATTCGACTAAAAATTGAAAAATTTATTGAAGATGAACAAGAATATTTTGTAGCTACAAGTGATGATTTACAAGGTTTATTGGCAGAAGGTAAAACAGTACAAGAAGCTATAGAAATTGCTGAAGATGTAGCTAAGGTATTATTGGAATTGGAGAAAGAAAAAAATCATAATTTTCATTTACAAGATTTACCTTCTCAATTTGAATATCCGTTAATTATGGAGGTATAATGGGGGATTAGCGGGTTTTTCCTATCGAGAAGAGTTAAAAATAGAATTATGGTAAAAATACAAATAATTGACTCTAATCAATCCTACACATTTGCTGATTATTTCAAATTGAATTATGAACCAGATGAAATTATAGGATATTTTGGCTATAAGTTTCAATCACAATCTCTAACTTTACCAACAACTCAACAAAATTTAGAAAGATTAACAGATCTAAAAAATCGTATTGAAGAAAGTTTACCCTATATTAGTTTAACCAGTGAAACCGCCAGAAGAGAATTTTTAATTGCTCCTGTAATTATGGAACTAATTCACTATACCCATGCTAAAGTTAGAGTAGAGTATGGGTTAAATATCAATAATCAATTAAAAGGAGTTGTTGATTATTATATTAAAGCTGATAACCAATTATTAGTTATTGAAGCTAAAAATGCCGATTTAGAAAGGGGAATTGTCCAATTAGCCGTAGAATTAATTGCCTTTGATAATTGGTCTCCTATTGATAATCCTATCCTGTATGGTGCAGTTTCTATTGGTAATATTTGGCAATTTGTAATTTTACATCGGGAATCAAAAGAAATTACTCAAGATTTAAACCTTTATCGTGTCCCCAATGATTTAGAAATTTTAATGAAAATTTTAGTAGCTTTAATGAAAAATTTATAATTATCAAGTAGGTTGGGTTGCAAAACCCAACACCACAAATTATTATTTCTAATGATCTTGTTGATTTAACCAAGTTACTAAATCAGCAACTTCAGAAATATTAAACAACGCAGCACCTAAATTTTCTAACTGTTCAACAGGTAAACCTTTGACTTTTTCAACTATTAAAGAATCAATTTCCCCAAACCGTTGATTAAGTAAACGTAGACAAAATTTAACTTCTCCTCTTTGTTCTCCAATTCTTTCTCCCTTCTGCAAAATGTCCTGATAAATGACTGATTCTTGCATAATATCCTCACTTAACAATTGACGAATAAAGTCTTTCTCAAATCGCAAACCTGCTAAAATCTCTGTGTAAGCGGCAATATTCTGTTTAGTCTCCCTATCTGCAATTTTAGCAACATTATTGGCAATCTGGGATAATAGGCTTTGAGGTGAATTTGTCTGTGTTAATGGTGCTAATGGTAATAATGCCAGATTATTGAGAAATAAAGCTGAATCTTGTTCCCACATTCTGATTACACGATAACGGTGTCGTGTTGTTTCGTTAATATATTCTTCAGTAAAAACAATTGGATCATTTGTTTCTTGCAGGAAAATCACTACTTGGGTTACAGGAACTTGATATGTACGGATTAATCTCACTGAATAGTCTAACTCTCTAAAAGGAATTGGAGGTTTAGATTGTGGGTTGGTTTGAAATTCAATATGTAAAATCCGATTTTCTGTTTGTAAGAAGGTGACAAAATCAGCGCGAATTGGTTCTATACTCAATTCGGTTTTTAAGACTTTGATGGTTTTTGGTGCTTGGGGAAGTAACCATTTAGCAAAATCAAAGGGATATTTTTCTGCTAGTAGTTTACAAACGTTGTCAAAACTCATGAGGTTATAAAATTAAATTGTCAGAATCAGGATATCCAGGATTTAAGGATTTCCAGGATGTTTGTTTGAGTTGTGTTTTTAGGGTTTAAGAGTTTATGATTAATGTTAATATATACGATTTTCAACATAAAATTTTCAAAATAAAAATTATAAATACTCAATTCATTTAAAATAATTTAGGGATAGGGATATGGATATTACAAAAATCCTGATTCAGACAATATTCAGTTTCGCGCAAAGACGCAAAGGAAAACCAGCAATTTATCAATAACATCCTGTAAATCCTTAAATCCTGGATATCCTGATTCTGACAATATTGAATATTCATTTTCACGCAAAGACGCAAAGGAAAACCAGCAATTTATCAATAACATCCTGTAAATCCTCAAATCCTGGAAATCCTGATTCTGACAATATTGAATATTCATTTTCACGCAAAGACGCAAAGGAAAACCAGCAATTTATCAATAACATCCTGTAAATCCTTAAATCCTGTACTTCGACTTCGCTCAGTAACCGGATATCCTGATTCTGACAATTTAAAAAATGTGTGCTATCCTAAGCAAAGACACCACAATCTGCTTTACTGTCGAAAGAAAAAATTTTATTTTTCCGCCTAACGGCGGGGGTTAAGAAGGGAAAAGAGAAAGAAAAGAAAAGAGCAAAAGAGCAAGAGTGTAAAGGGCTACTAAGTCCTCGCCGCACCACCACACACAACCCGAAAACCAATACCGTTGTCGCCGTTGTCGAGAGCGTAGTAGTTGCGATAAGCAGAACGGCAATCTCCAGGAAAGCCGCCTCACCGAACCACCGCGCAGCAGTTTTACATCGCTTCGTCCTGTCAAAGCAATACCGTCTCTAGGCGCATCACTATAATTATCTATATAATCATCCAAACACCATTCCCACACATTACCGTGCATATCATACAAACCAGAAGCGTTAGGGGGAAAAGAACCTACATCTGTGGTTTGTTGACGGTTTTTGCCTTCTGGTGCAGAAACATAGGTGTAATTACCATCATAGTTTACCAAATCAGTGGTTATGCTTTCACCAAAATAAAACGGTGTAGTAGTTCCGGCTCTACAAGCCTACTCCCATTCAGCTTCACTGGGTAATTTATAGTTTTTTCCTGTTTTTTGACTTAACTTTTCACAGAATTTAACTGCATCATTCCAACTGACTCGTTCAACTGGGCGATTATTGCCTTTGAATGCAGAAGGGTTACCACCCATGATAGCTTGATATTGTGCCTGTGTCAATTGATATTTTCCCATGAAGAAACTAGGAACAGTAACTTGATGTTGGGGACTTTCGGTTGAATTCCTTCTTGCTTCGTTTTCCGGTGAACCCATGATAAATGTTCCTCCTGGGATTTCCACCATTTCCAATGTCACACCATTTCCTAAGTCTTCTGTAAAGTATTTCGCGCTTTCCTTGCGTCGGTTGGTGATATTTCCCCGTGCGTTAGTGCTGACCACTTCAAAACTAAAGGTTTTCAGGTTATTTGAGGAAGTTGTATTCTCAGGTGTTGGTGTATTTTCAGGAGTTGCTGTATCTGAAATTGAGGTTTGATTTTTCTTCCCAGGAAATAAACTTTGTCCTACAAATGCGACAGTTATACCACCTAAAAATAATCCTCGATAGATAAAACCGCGACGATTGATTGTAGTTGGAGAATTTCCCGAAATTTGATGTTGAGAAATTTGATTTTGAGAACTTCCAGAATTTCCCAAAATTTGATTTCGAGGAATTTGATTTCCCCCTGGAGGTACATAAACTGTAGGAGGAATTTGTAAATCTTTGATGACCTCATCCGCAGATTGATACCGTTCTTGAATCTCAATTTTCAACAACTTATCTAAAATTTGCCCCAATTCCTGACTCACAGAAACAGATAAATGTTGTTGCCAATTATTCACCCAACTAAAACCATTTCTTGTCCATAAATTAAAAGGATGAACCCCTGTTAAAAGATGAAAACAAGTTGCACCTAAAGCAAATAAATCACTGGCTCGATAAGCTTCACCAAGCTGAATTTGTTCCAGTGGACTATAACCATGAGTACCTATTCGTGTTCCTATTTGGGTGTGAACTGTGGTAGTTAATTGTTTCGATGCCCCAAAATCAATTAATACCAACTTACGATCACTGGCTCGGCGCATGATATTCTGTGGTTTAATATCCCGATGAATAACCTGGCGCTCATGAATAAACTTTAAAGATGGTAATAAATCTAGTAATAATTCCCGAATTTGATTTTCGTTATATTTACCCTTTTGTTTTAATTCATCTAATAAATTATCCCCTTTAATAAACTGTTGTACTAAATAGAGAAAACCATTATCTTCAAAATAAGCAAACAGCATTGTTATTTGCGGGTGTTCTCCTAAATCTTGTAAGCGTTTAGCTTCTTCAATAAATAATTCTGTAGCTTTTTTTAAAGCGTAAGTTCCCGACTGTTTAGGTGCAAGTTGCTTGATTACACAAGTTTCATTGAGTTTCTGGCTATCTTCCGCTAAATAGGTTCTCCCAAAACCACCTTCAGCAGAAAGCACCCGCAATACTCGAAAGCGATTGATTAATAATGGTATTAACGGGGTTCTGCAACTTTGACAGAACTTGTTATGATCAGGGTTGATAGCTTGGGAACAATCCGGGTTTAAACAGCAGATCATAATCTGTGGCAGATGACTGTATAACCTTTATCATACAACATAAGTAATTTTCTGTCCCTTCCTGATATAGCGGTATGCACTTAAATGAAATACATCATCAACCCTTGCAGATACCACTTGTGGTACACCGTAGCCTTTAAGGAGAGGGCTAGGGAGAGGTAGGGAAGGGGGGAAGGGGGGTTAGGTTTCTGGAGATTATCGGTTTCATCTAATACTTTTCAAACAACCTCTTATACCAAATTTTTTTCATCTAAAATCTAAAATCTAAAATCTAAAATTCTTATAAGGGAAACTCTCTATAGAATCCCCGCGTCTTTGGACCGGGGAGTGTCAACCTATTTACACTATGCTGTAGTAGTAATCGAAGTTAACGCCCCAGCATCCCCAGCTTTTTTCCTGTCTGGAAACGAGCAAGAGAAGGAGGTCGCCCACTGCGATACAGGAGAAGTTACTCATTCGTAACCCTATGCCATATTGGGATCTGATTCTAGACCCCATTGGTGTTTGAGTATTTCTTGGTAAGTTGCTTCACGGACGACCATTTGCTCATAAAGTTTGACCAAAAAATCCTGAGCTTGTTCGTGGCTCATGTGTTGGACTTGTGTAGCAAAGGAGCGAATGCTAAATTGCTGTTCCAAAGATAGTTCAGTTCGTTGATTCATAATGAACTCCAAAACAAACAAGGTTTAAAGTCGAAATTGATAACAGAATTGAAAAGTTGGAAGTCAGTATTTAAAGGTAAAACAGGCTGTTGCTTGTTATTTAAATTCCTTAGTTCCTTTATTTGCAATCTGTTGAATTACATAAAAGTCCGAAGAGGTAATCCTTGGGCTAGATTTTGCTTAACATTTGTTTCTCTATATTAAGAAAGATAACAAGTCTTTGACAATTTGCCCATCTTTTTGAATTTATTTTTCCGAGGTATGTGCTGGTATTGAATCTATTGATACAAGAATCAACTCCGCAGAGAGCGGATTTGTGCAAGTTGGATGGTTTGATTTTGGTGGAAATTCTTTAAATTACAGTAGTTATGGGTTGATTGCTATTTAGAGGTTATGGGTGAGAAATCAACGGACAGGCAAGTTTTATGCTTGGCACTGATTTTGATTCTCTGATGTCTTAACCGCTTATTTGCTATTTATTTAAGACAGACTACAAGGTGCAATATGTCAATTGTGGAAATTATAGAAATTTAAGCTCCTGTTGTAATTTTTGGAGATTAAAAATATTTTTATCAAATTGTTAATATAAAAAATGCTCAATTTGAACAAATTGTTAAGTATATTTACTTTTTTAGTTAGGCAAGGGGGAAGGGTTCATCTCGTTCCCAGTCTCTGACTGGGAATGCTATCACAGAGGCTCTGCCTAAATCTGTTGTTGAAGGCAGAGCCTTCTGGAGTTCATTCCCATACAGAGTATGGGAACGAGGGGAGACTGGAAAATTAGGCTTTTACGGACACAAGGACAACGGTAATATTATCGTGTCCACCTTGTTCTTTGGCGGCTTCAACTAGGGTGTGAGCAGCTTTTTCTAAATTGGGTGCGTCGTTGATGTATTTAAAGATTTTCTGATCTATGAGTTCTTCTGTGAGTCCATCACTACAGAGGAGTAGGCGATCGCCATTTTCCAGAGTTAGTTGCTGAATATCAATCTGATTCAGGTCTTCCCTACCTAAACAACTGGATAAAACATGACGATAGGGATGAACCCTAGCTTCATCAAGAGTAATATCACCGATTTTCATGGCTTTGGCAATCCATGTATGGTCTTCTGTAATTTGTTCTAATTGTGATTCTCGCAGACGGTAGAGACGGGAATCACCAACATGACCGCATACAGGTAACTCAGATGGACGGATAACTACTACTACGGCTGTCGTTCCCATATCAGCACGTTCAGGATGATTTTGCTGATCTTGAACTATGGCTTTATTTGCAGTGGATAAAGCTTGTTCTAGGAGTTTTGAGGAAGATTCGGGGGATTGCCAATTTTGCTCTAGATATGCACAAATTTCGGCAGTAGCGATGCGACTAGCCTCTTCTCCTCCTGCATGACCACCCATCCCGTCAGCGACTATAAAGAATCGCCCTGCGGGATCAATATAGTAGGAATCTTGATTATAAGCACGAATACGCCCCCGATCTGTACAACCGGTAGATTCAAGTTTCATAGATTTTTCGTGAACAATTAATTAATACATCCGATCATAACGGTCGAGGCGTAAAAGCAACCGAATCAGCATGAATGAAACTGATGCGGCAATTAAACCAATAAAGCTTGCTAACCAGACATAATGGCTAACTAGGAGAATTGTACCAGCAATTGTAAAACCACTGATAATAAGAGCATAACTTATTGCCAGTTGTATATTACTCTGCCGCCGGATCAGGCGTTCAGTTTCGACGGAGCGAACTCGCAGCCGGATATCCCCACGTTCTATTTTATCTAGGGTATCTTCTAATCTCCGTGGTAATCCTAAAGCAGTGCTACTAACTTGGACTGCTTGACGACTTAATTCATTCAAGAAGCTATTCCCCTCAGAACTACTGTTATCTGTCATAAGCTGCATTGCATAAGGCTGGGCAACTTCCATAAAGTTAAATTCTGGATCTAGACCTTTACCAACGCCTTCGAGGGTAGAAAAGGCACGCATGACGAAGGTAAAAGTTGCTGGAAATCTAAATGGTTGATCATAAGCGAGTTCATACAAGTCTTCACTGATGGCTGCCACTGATTGATTTTCAAAGGGCTTATCCATGAAGTGATCCAGCATAAACTGGACTGAACGACGGACAGGTCCCATGTCATCAACTGGGGCGATCGCTCCTAAATCAACTAGAGATTTTACCACACGATCGCCGTCTTTTTGAGCGATACCAAATAAGGTTTCCATTAATCCTTCGCGGACATTGGATTTAATTGTTCCCATCATCCCGAAGTCGTAGAAAATCAAAGCGCCGTCGGGACTAACTGCCAGATTACCAGGGTGGGGGTCAGCGTGGAAGAAACCATTATTGAGCAGTTGATGGAGATAGGCTTGTGCGCCATAGCGAGCGATCGCTTTTCTATCTACACCCGCAGCATCTAAAGCATCATACTGACTAACTTTAATCCCTGGCACATACTCCAAAGTAATTACTCTAGAAGTAGCATAACGCCAATAAACCCTCGGTACTTTCACCCAATCATAAGGGCGGAAATTCCGGCGAAAAGTATCGGCATTGCGTCCTTCATTCAGATAATCAATTTCTTCCCAGAGAATGCGACAACATTCTTCATATATACCCATCCAATCTCTGCCGCGTCCCCATTTAGGATGATTTTGAAAATAGCGGGCAATACCTTTAAGAATGCCTAAATCAATTTCAAACAGCTTTTTGAGTCCTGGACGTTGGACTTTGACAACTACGGACTCACCAGTATACAAGGTGGCCTTGTGGACTTGACCCAAACTAGCAGCAGCGAGGGGAACAGGTTCAAAATCTTGGAAAAGTGTGGGAACAGTCTTACCTAATTCCTGCTCAATAATTCCTTCTACCTGTTCATAACTAAATGCTGGGACTCTATCTTGTAACTTAGATAACTCCTCCACATATTCAGCAGAGAAAATATCCGCACGAGTTGAAAACAATTGTCCAATCTTAATAAAAGTCGGACCCAAATCTAAAAACGTGGTTCTAATCCAGATTGCTTGGGCTTTGCGTCTAGCTGCTTGCTTAGATTCTGTTACACCACCGGAGTAACTCCAAGCTTTGTTATAGCGCCAAATTTTGAACATCAAGGTCAAGACAAAAGACCAAATATCCACAAAGCGGCGTTTGCTAGAGTATTCTTCCCGATTCCAACGGTATGCTTTGTCTGAGTAACCTTGTTCCATATTTTTCTTATACCGTCGGGTTGTTGCGGAGGGAGGTAGGGGAGGTAGGGGAGAATATTTTTTCACATTACCAATTACCCATTACCTATTCCTATTACCCATTACCCATTACCCATTACCTATTTTGCAGCATTACGATGCTTCTGCAATTCACTTCTTAATAGAGCGATTTCTGCCCTTAATTCGTCAATTTCTGTCTGTAAGTCTACTGTATCTCCACCAGATGAAGTATTACCTGTGGTTGTACCAGTTGCAGACGATTCCGCTGCTCGATTAGCTCGTGCCATCACTTCTTCTGTAAACTGGCGTAGTTGCTCTTTAGTTTCAGCATCAAATTTGCCTAGTTCACTCAAAGCATCAGTCAAGGCGACTTCTACACGCTCATTAATCACTTCAGCTACTGCTCTGCCTACGAAAAAGGCTTGCACAAGGGGATTACTCATAAATTTTTGTAAAGTTGCTCCGCAAAAAGAATTATAACCTGTATATAGCCCGTAATGCTTCTATCTGAAAGTTTTCTGAGTTGGTGAAATGCAACCACTGTAGATAGGTATCTCTCGTCAGAGTAAACCCAAAAGGGTCAAGGCACAAAGAAATGGACTTATTCAGAGTATCGTTTAAATAGATGAAAACTGCTGTAACATAAGAAATATTTACGTCTTAACAGGAAATAGTAAAAATGCTGGCAAGTTACATTGATAAAGCAATGGAATTAGCAGTTTATGAAATTATTGAAGATGATGGTACTTATTGGGGTGAAATTCCAGGTTTGCAGGGAGTATGGGCAAATTATAAAACATTAGAAGGTTGTCGGCGTGAATTGAGAGAAGCTCTAAGTGATTGGTTGGCTTTACGTTTACGTTTAGGGTTAAATATTTCTTTGATTGAGAATATTAACTTAAATCAAATTACAGAGCCAGTATAAGAACCTAAAAATACAAATATACTTAAATGTTGTGGTGCAGCTATGTCTAGACTCCTGGTAACTCAATATCAAGCCGAAGTCGAAAAAATCATTCAATATGGTGGTTCTCGCAAAGAAACTTCTATTCGTGTCGCTTTTCAAAATCTCCTCAATGAATATTGCAAACCGAGAGATTTTTTACTGATTCCTGAATTAGATTATAGATTACCAAATGGTAAACTTGTTTATCCCGATGGCACAATTAAAGATGCTTTGCGGTTAGATTGGGGTTATTGGGAAAGTAAGGATCAATATGATAAATTAGATGAAGAAATTGCCAAGAAATTAAATAAAGGTTATCCCGATAGTAATATTTTATTTGAAGATTCCCAAACTGCGGTTTTAATTCAATCTAGCACAGAAACCATGCGTGTATCTATGCGCGACGCTGACGCAGTAGATGGAATTATTACCAATTTTATTAATTATGTGCGTCCTGAAGTTAAGGATTTTCGGGAAGCGATAGAAATTTTTAAGCAAGATTTACCCACTGTATTAAATTCTCTCAGAGATTTGATAGATTGTCAAGGGGAAAATAACACATCTTTTCAAACTGCGCGGGATAAGTTTTGGGGAATTTGCAAGGAATCAATTAACCCAGAAATCAGTTTATTTGATATTCGGGAAATGATGATTCAGCATATTTTGACGGAAGATATTTTTATCAATATTTTTAATGAATCGCAATTTCACAGAGAAAATAATATTGCGGGGGAATTACAAAGGGTAATTTCTACCTTTTTTACGGGAAGCGTGAAGAAAAATACTCTGGGAACGATTGAAAGATATTATGCAGTGATTAGACGAACTGCGGCTAATATTTATAATCATCAAGAAAAACAGAAGTTTCTCAAAGCTTTATATGAGAATTTCTACAAAGCATATAATCCCAAAGCTGCGGATAGGTTGGGGATTGTTTATACTCCTAATGAAATTGTTAGGTTTATGATAGAAAGTACAGATTTTTTAGTTCATAAACATTTTGGGAAGTTGTTAGCGGATAAAGATGTCGAAATTTTAGATCCTGCGACGGGAACGGGGACTTTTATTACTGAGTTGATTGATTATTTACCAAAGCAGAGTTTAGAACATAAGTATAAACATGAAATTCATTGTAATGAGGTGGCTATTTTACCTTATTACATTGCAAATTTGAATATTGAATACACCTATAAACAGAAAATGGGTGTGTATGAGGAGTTTGAAAATATTTGTTTTGTAGATACTTTGGATAATACTTCTTTTGCGGGTAAGCAAATGGATTTGTTTGCTATGAGTGTGGAGAATACCGCAAGAATTAAAAGACAGAATGATAGAACTATTTCTGTGATTATTGGTAATCCTCCTTATAATGCAAAGCAGGAAAACTTTAATGATAATAATGCTAATCGTTATTACACAGCTATAGATAAGCTAATTAAGGAATCTTATATTAAATATAGTAAAGCTCAAAATAATATTGTTGTTTATGATATGTATACTCGGTTTATTAGATGGGCTGCTGATAGACTAGGTAAAAATGGGATTATTGCGTTTGTTTCTAATAGTTCTTTTATAAATTCTATTGCTTATGATGGTTTTAGAAAAGTTGTAGCTAAGGAATTTAATGAAATTCATGTTATTGACATGAAAGGTAATGCAAGAACAAGTGGAGAAAGACGACGCAAAGAAGGTGGTAATGTCTTTAGTGATGAAATTAGAGTAGGTATAGCTGTTTATTTTTTAATTAGGAATGAAAACGCGGAAGGTTTCAAAGTTTATTATAATGAAATTGATGATTATACAGATTCAGATGAAAAGAAAAAATATTTTAGTTCCCAAAAATTTAGAGATTTAGGTTTTACTCATCTTAAACCGGATAATAATGGTAATTGGATTAATCAATCTGATAATGATTTTGATAGTCTTTTACCTTTAGTTGATAAGGATGTAAAAGCGGGTAAAGGAGAAGAAGCGGTTTTTAAGTTATTTTCTAGAGGTATAGCAACACAAAGAGATGAATGGGTTTATGATTTATCAGAAACTGCGTTAGAACAAAAAGTAAAATTTTTAATTGAAGTTTATCAAGAAACATTAAAAGATTCAAATTACCCGAACAAGGATACAATTAAATGGGATAGAGAATTAAATAAATATTTAGATAGAAGAATCAATAAAACTTTTCAACCTGAACAAATTATAAAAAGTTCATACCGTCCTTTTTATAATCAGTATTTTTACTTTGATAAGCATTTTAATGGAATGACTTATCAATGGTTTGATATTTTAAATGAAAACGATACAGAAAACAAATATATAGCTTTTTCAGCGTCAGGAAATACAAAACCCTTTCATTGTTTAGGTAGTAACACAATTATTGATTTACATTTAACCGGTGATTCTCAATGTCTCCCCCTCTACCGTTACGACAAAGAAGGAAAACGCATTGATAATATAACCGACTGGGGACTAAAACAAATTCAAACCCATTACCAAGATTCAACAATTACCAAAATAGACATCTTTCATTATACCTACGCAGTCTTACATAACCCAGGTTATCGCAGCAAATACGAACTCAACTTAAAACGTGAATTTCCGCGTTTACCCTATTATGGAAACTTCCAAAAATGGGTTAATTGGGGTAAACAACTTATGGAATTACATATTAATTATGAAACAGTTACACCTTATAATTTAACCCGTCTTGATATTCCCTTAAAAGACAACCAAAAAACACCAAAAGCAAAACTCAAAGCCGATAAAACCAAAGGTAGTATTATCTTAGATGATGTCACCACATTAGAAAATATTCCGAAAATAGCTTGGGAATATATGCTGGGTAATCGTTGCGCGTTAGAATGGATTTTAGATCAATATAAAGAAAAGAAACCAAAAGATCCAACCATTGCGGAAAAATTCAATACTTATCGTTTCGCAGATTACAAAGAACAGGTAATTGATTTATTAATGAGAGTCTGTACCGTGAGTGTGGAAACAATGAATATAATTAGAGAAATGGAATAATGTCAGAATCAGGATAACCAGGATTTGAGGATTTTCAGGATAAAATATCAAAAATTAAACGCAGATAATTTTGACATTTTCTCTGTGTTCTCTGTGTTCTCTGTGGTTCGATAAAAAAAGAAATTGTCTGAATCAGGATACCCAGGATTTGAGGATTGTCAGGATTAATGAATATAATAATGTCTGATAGCGTAGCGTGGCGAAGCCATATCAGGATACCCAGGATTTGAGGATTGTCAGGATTAATGAATATAATAATGTCTGATAGCGTAGCGTGGCGAAGCCATATCAGGATACCCAGGATTTAAGGATTGTCAAGATTAATGAATATAATAATGTCAGAATCAGGATATCCAGGATTTAAGGATTTTCAGGATTAATGAATATAATCATGTCAGAATCAGGATATCCAGGATTTAAGGATTTTCAGGATTAATGAATATAATCATGTCAGAATCAGGATATCCAGGATTTAAGGATTTTCAGGATTAATGAATATAATCATGTCAGAATCAGGATATCCAGGATTTAAGGATTTTCAGGATTAATGAATATAAT
>NZ_LJOU01000144.1:0-10027 GCF_001672085.1 Anabaena sp. AL93
AGCTCTATGACAGTCATACCTCTAAAGCCCTCAAACGGCAAAACCATAAATGTGGACATTGTGGATTAAAAATGCTTAGTGATGAAAAGGTACATCTGCATCATGTTGATGGAAACCACGAAAACTGGAAAATAAAGAACCTTTTAGCCATTCACGAAAGCTGCCACGATTATATTCACATGAGCAAAAGCGAAAGCTAAGAACATCGGAAGCTGGGTGCGGTGAAAGTCGCACGCCCAGATTTAACAGAGAGGGGCGCGGGATAATACCCGTCCTCGACTCTACCTAGACCGTCCCAATGTGGGTTAGAACCTCCACCCTGTTCCTTCGTCATAACGACAATTTTTAATGCCAACCTACTTGATATAACGCTGTGATAATTGCCGCATACTTTCAACATTTATGCAAAATGGCGTGCCACTGTGTAGCCATATTCATCTGAGTAAAAAGTGAGTCTTGCCACTACTCCCGTAATTGTTTCTTGGGGAACAGAAGCATTAATTTGTTTTAAAGTGGACATTGTTCGCTAAAATGTAAATATAGAATTAAGAGATTCTGGTAATGTCATTAGTGATTGCAGATGAATTTTTAGACGCTTCCCAGTTAACCCCTACGGAATTTTTACAAGAGATTGCATTACATTTATTTGAGTCGGGGCGATTAACTTGTGATTATGCAGCTAAAATGGCACAAATGGAGTTAAATACTTTTCGAGATTTACTGAAAACACGTAAAATACCTTTGTATCATTATGATTTGGAGGATTTTGAGATTGATTTACAGAATTTACAGGAGTTGGGAAGATTGTGATCATTAGTGATACTTCTGTGATTACTAATTTAATTAGTATTGAACATATTTTTCTGTTGCAGGCACTTTATGAAAGGGTGATTATTCCTCAAGCAGTTTATGAAGAATTATCCAGGTGTCATCCTCTATTTTTAAGCGAAATACAAGTTTGATGGATAAGTTGATTGAAAATTCTACTTTTTGGATTTCTCCGCTTTTATATGACAAGATTTTACTTTTAGGACAGGAAAAGGAAGGAAAATAATCCCATTTTTGGTGATTTAATGTTTCTCATCTGCCTTTTTTTACTCAATATGTTTATTTGTTTTTATTCTCACTTGAGTTTTTTCTCTCTGTAATTTCCTTCTGTGATAAGTTAAATTAACCCTAATTCATATTATTCAGGGTGCATTAGGAAAACCCAACACACCCATCATGACTAATTAGCAACTTCAGCCATTTCAATGACACGCCCTTCATAATCCTTAACTAAAAAATTCAAAGGCTTTTGGTTGCGAATTTTGAACTTTAAACCTCTGACTTCTACCCGCATTAAAATTAATTCTAGACAATCATGATCAAAGCAAACATGACGATGCTGATCTTTTTTGCCTAAACTTGCACCAGTGATAATATGTAATTGAGTATTTTTCTTGAGTTGATACCACAGTCCGTCATTACCATTATTCATGGTGCTATTAGACCAACTGGGACCAGCGGACATATACAGCGGGTCAATACCTGTTGCACCAATGGTTTGCTCGTAGTTGTAATAGTAGTGCAAAGGGACTTCCGCTACAGGTAAATCTAGCAATCCTGCATATAACTGTCGGGCAACTTCTAAATCCGATACCATGACAGTATAAACTTTAGGGGCGCTGCTGAGAAACATCCACATAGCGCCAGCGTAAGCTGCCAGTAGCATAATCATAATCCCCTGGGTGGAGAACAGGCTATCCAAGGGCAGGGAGGGCAAGAAAGAGCCGAAAGTGAGTGGACTCAGCAGGAACATTATGGAACTAGCTTCTATAACCATGAACAAACAGAATCACAATAAAGGAGACGCTTTGAGTATTGTCAGTTAAGACTAACATTGTTTCTAGTTTATCAAGAGTCTCGCAGTCTGACTTTACAAACTAACTGACTTTCCAATACGATACTGCTCGGTCAAGCCTGAAAAGTCATTATATGGTAGGTTGAGGAACGTTCACGAAGCCTGGGGTATCCCGGCGAACTGCTTGCAGCAGCGCTTCGCTATCGCCGGAGGCATCAGCCATAACCCAACATTATCAAGGATTTTCTTGGGTTTCGCTTAACCCAACCTACATTTCCTGAACCGACAAGTATTGCTTTCTGATATTATTAGTGATCGCATCACCATTCCCTAGTATATTTTAACAGTTATCTAGTTCAGAGATTGTGCAAATTCCCCACTTTCCCGAAGCTAATCACCCATTGGTGAAGTCGCTATTTCATCACAGTGATCAAGAACTACTGAGTCTATTTCAGCGATATCCAGATTATGGCAAGTATTTTACGGTGATTTTTTGCCGTTATAGTCCCATAGTTTACACCTTAATTCGGCATTCGGCGCGATCGCCTGTGCAAGCTGATTATTTATTTGCTCTTATCTGGCGAAATATCTATTATGAATTAGGGGGACTGGACTTAAACCAAGCATCCACAGAAACGGAATCCTTAACCTTACAAAATTGGTTAATTAACATTACTGCATTCCATATTAACGAGATTAAGCTTCCACCCACAGAAGCCATTCATTATTCCCTCAAGGATACATCCCCACCACTATGGTGCTATGTAGAACAGGCATTAGATCAACTACCACCAATATCACGATTAATCGTTTTAATGGCGCAAACCTTCCACTGGAGTGAAACCAGAATTGCTGCCTATTTGCAAGCTGAAGGAGAACAAATTTCCCCTTCGGAAGTCGCAATTTCTCTCCAAGAAGGATATGAGATGCTAGAAGATAAATTACCTGCTGATATTCGGGCTATTTACTTAGGTGAAGCTGGGATTTAATCCTAACTTTAGCTATAATAATCACAGTCGCCCATTTACGGTACAGAACCATAGAAAAAATCCCTCTCGTTAGTTCTTGGCTTGCTCAGACAAAACTTGTCTTAGAGACTTCCAAATAAAAATATGTCCCAAAACTAACGCAAAAACTCTCTCTATTTCTTCTCTCTCTGTGTTCTCTGTGCCTCTGTGGTTCTTTTGTTCATTTATTGGAATAATTTTTTTCTTGGAAGTTCCTTATACCATCTATTTACAGCCGGAATTTCCCGGTTATATATTATGAAACAGCGGCATTTAGTATCAGGAAATCTAATTAATATCAGCAATTTCTTAAAATTACCATTTTTGACTTTTTATATGGTACTACTCACCTGTTTATTGACTACCACAGGTGTAAAAGCGATTGATATTACCCAACAAATTCATCGTCCTTTAAATAATCCCGCAAATAAATCATCACGAAATGTAGCTGATAAATTACTCAGACAAGGTAGACAGCAATTATCCCAAGGATTTCCCCAAAAAACCCTAAAATTATCCTTAGCAGCTTTGGAAATTTATCACTCATTAGGTGATTTAAAAGCCCAGGGTTTAACTTATGATTTATTAGCTAATACCTATCTACAATTAAATGATATCAATAATGCTGAAGATGCCATTCGCCGACAGTTAGCGATCGCCCGCGATAATCAAGATTTTCAAAATCAAATTTTTGCCCTAAATAATCTAGCTACATTATTTCTCCAAAAAGGCGAAAATATCGCCGCCCAAGAAACTCTTGAAGATGCTTTAGTAGTGGCTCGTAATATTATTAACCCAGAAGGACAAGGGCTATCTTTAAGTAATTTAAGCTTGGTTGCTTTCCGCATAGGTGATTATCATAAAGCCGTGAAAATTGGCGAATATGCCTTAACTTTCCGCCGCCAGATTGGTGATATTATTGGTGAAGCTAATACCCTAAATAATCTTGGTGATGCTTATTTAGCTATGGGCGATTATCAAAAGACTATTGGTAGTTATAGTTTGGCAATGCAGTTAGCTGAAAAAAGTTTTGAACGTCCCAATCAATTACGAGCAATTGATGGTTTAGTCACAGCTAATACTGCATTAGGTCGTTACGATTTAGCTTTGAAACTGTTAGACAATCGGGTTAAACTAACTGATTCTATTAACAATCCCGCAGAAGATCTAAAATATTTATTTGTCTCTGGAGAAATTTATGAGAAAATGGGCAACTTTACCAAAGCTAAGGATTTATATACACAAGCTATTTCCATAGCCCAGAAATTAGAAGATAGTAAACAAGAAAGTTTATTAGTCTATAAACTTAATGAATTAAAAAACCGTTAATAACAAAATACCAAAATACCAGATCCCCGACTTCTCAAAGAAGTCGGGGATATAAATAAATAGGAATTGATCACGAATCAAAGAAGATAAGACCACATATTTGCTTGATTTTGTTAATATGTAAGTCCTAGAAAAATGTGTTAATATAGCCAGGACGGAGATAGAAAACTATACAAACTGAAAATTCACTCAATCAGATGATGAATTAAATAAATCAAATGATTATCATAGATTTTCAACTATAAAAGATTCTTGCCAACTTCTATTCCTAACCTTTTTCAATCATGACTTTTTACATTGAAATTCCCTTAATTGGCAAAAAAGTTAAATATCCATTGCGGTGGTTAATGGGTTTGATAGCTAGTGGTGTTTTAATTGTGGGAACAACAGCCACGATCAAAACCATCCAGCAAAGAAATAAACCCCTAGATATTAGTAAATTAACTGTTCCTGTAGAAGCAAAAAGCGTAACTGTCCGCATTACTGCTAGTGGCAAAGTTCAACCAGTTGAAAGTGTGAATATTAGTCCTAAAAGTCCAGGATTATTGGCAGGTTTAAATGTTGAACAGGGAGATACTATCAAACAAGGACAAATAATTGCTCGCATGGATAATTCGGAAATTAAAATGCGAATTCTCCAATATAAAGCTAATTTAGACCAAGCAAAAGCACAATTAGCAGATAGCGAAGCCGGCAGTCGTCCCGAAGAAATTGCCCAAGGAAAAGCCCGTGTAGACCAAGCACAGGCTCAATTAGCGATTATTCGAGATGGTAATCGTTTACAGGAAATTCAACAGGCACAGGCTCAAGTAGACTCAGCAAAAGCTTCTGTGGCACTGACCCAATCTAGAGTCAAACGTTATCAAGATTTAGCTAAAGATGGGGCTATTTCCCAAGATAGTTTAGAACAATATGTGAGTGAAAATAGTAAAGCTAAGGCTAATTTAGAAGAAGCACAACGCCGATTATCTTTACTAAAAGTGGGCAACCGCAACCAAGATATTCAAAAGCAAGCAGCAATTGTTAATCAAGAAAAGGAAGGATTACGAAAATTAGAAAATGGTAATCGTCCCCAAGAAATTGCCAAATTGAAAGCAGCAGTAGCTAGTGCGGAAGCTCAGTTAAAACAACAACAAGTTCAATTAGAAGATACAATTATCCGCGCTCCTTTTTCGGGAATTGTAACTCAAAGATACGCGACAGTGGGGGCTTATGTGAGTCCGGCTATTTCTGCTTCTAGTGATGCTTCGGCAACATCTACTTCTATAGTTGCTTTAGCTAAAGGTTTAGAAGTGCTGGCTAAAGTTCCTGAAGTGGATATTCCCCAAATTAAACAGGGACAAAAAGTGGAAATTGCCATTGATGCTTATCCTGACGAAGTTTTTCAGGGACGAGTCCGGTTGATTGCTCCCGAAGCGGTAGTTGAGCAAAATGTCACATCTTTTCAGGTGCGGGTGGCTATTGATAAGACAGCAAATAAACTGCGTTCGGGAATGAATGTTAGTGAAGTGACATTTATTGGTAATAATATCCAAAATGCGCTGTTAATACCTCAAGAGTTAATTGTTACTCAAAAGGGAAAAACTGGTGTGTGGTTATTGGGTGAAAAAAATAAACCCCAATTTAAGTTAGTCACAATTGGCGCAAATATTGATAACCAAATCCAGGTTTTAGAAGGCTTAAAAGCAGGCGATCGCATATTTATTGATCTACCTAAAACCAAGGGCAAAGGAAATAAAGAACCGGAAAAATAAAATCATAATTAAATACAAAATATGGACATTTTAGAAAGTGTGAAAATGGCGACTACTACCTTATTAGCTAATAAGTTGCGAAGTAGTTTAACCATGTTAGGAATTATTATTGGTAATGCTTCGGTAATTGCCATGATTGGCATTGGAGAAGGCGCACAAACATTGGCAACTAAGCAATTTTCATCATTGGGACCAAATACCTTATTTATTATCCCTGGGAGTCCAGGAAGCCGGGGAAGAGTGACAACAATGCCCAGAACTTTAGTTTTACAAGATGCTAAGGCGATCGCTAAACAAGTGCGTGCAGTTAAAGAAGTTGCCCCAGAAATTAATAACAGAAGCACAATCAATTACCGAAATAAAAGTACAACTAGTACAGTGATCGGCACTACTCCTAATTATACAACAGTTCGTAGTTTTGAAATCGAAGAAGGCAGATTTTTTAATGACTTTGATATTAAACGGAATAAAAGAGTAGCAGTATTAGCTCCAGATTTAGCCACCAAACTATTTGATAATCAAAATCCTGTTGGTCAAAAAATCCGCATTCAAAATACTACTTTTGAGGTGATTGGCTTAACAGTAGCTAAAGGTTCTTCCTTTGGTAATAACAGTGATGATGCAGTTTTTATTCCTATTAATACTATGTTTAGTCGGCTGGTGGGAAGAACATCCCCCTTTGGTATTAATGTTTCTTTAATTTCTGTATCTGCTCAAGATGAAAATAGCATCTCCGCCGCAGAATTTCAAATGACAAACTTACTCCGTCGCCGGCACAAAATTGTCCGTGAAGATGATTTTACTATTCAAACCCAAAAGAACCTTTTAGAAATCACGAATACAATTACCGGAGCATTAACAATCATGTTGGCTGCGATCGCCAGTATTTCCTTATTTGTTGGCGGTATTGGTATTATGAATATTATGTTAGTTTCTGTCACCGAACGTACCCAAGAAATTGGACTGCGTAAAGCTATTGGTGCAACTCAACAGGACATTCTTTTGCAATTCATGATTGAAGCCGTGATATTATCAGTAGCTGGTGGTGTAATCGGCATTGCTTTAGGCGGTGGTAGCATCATTTTAGTGGGAATATTTACCCCTTTACAGGCTACAATTTCACCAAGTGCAGTTATATTAGCCGCTAGTGTTTCTGGTGGGATTGGTTTATTTTTTGGTGTCGTTCCTGCCCGTCGTGCGGCTCAACTTGATCCAATGGTAGCGCTGAGAACGGCTTGACACTCTCAGCGGCTAAAGCCACTGAGCTTTACGCTTACCGGATATTCCTGTAAAGATTGAGTTAATACAAGTAAGTAGGTTGGCGTTGAAAATTGTCGTTATAGCAAGGCAAGAGGCAAGAGTAAAGAAGTTTTCAGCGATTTTATGTTTCTTTACACAGTTTGGTTTTATTGTGTTCACCTACTTAAAGTACAAATTTAGGTTAAATTGCATAGTTAGGGGTCGCCAAAAAAATTGCAAAATTTAAACCTGCTGCTGATAGGAATTTAAGGCGTTGCTGATTTTAGGGATGAAAATAATTTTGCATACGTTCAAGACTCTTGTAGAGACGTTCCATGGAACGTCTCTACCTCCAAAAATCATACGCCAATTCAGCAACGCCGAATTTAAATATGGCAAAATAGATCGTAATAACACAACCAATGTTCATGTAAAGAACTCAAATAGTAGGAAATACTAAATGCAAATATTGCCAAAAGTACAGGAACTACCGTAGTAAATTCTAACTTGCCTTTTTTTAATATTTCTAAGCAATAGATAACGATAACTACAGGCCATAAAATAGTAGTAATAATGACCATGACAAAAGATAGAAATTTATCCGCTGGAGAAGATGTAGGGTTACGGAGAGAAAATGTTAACCAATTGGTAAGAAAATAGCCAGTCATTAAGACATAGCTAATAACTAAAGTTGACTGGATTTGATTCACTACACCTACTCCTTCAATGATTTAATTTCTTAAAAAAATAGCTATTTCAGATACATTTTAAGTGAATGCTAAAAATAAATTAACAAGCAATCATACTTGATTCAAATCTGAATTTTGAAGTATGGTAGCTACAGCATAATTCAGGAGTTACCGAGTCAGGAGTAAAACTGGCTTGCTGTCTGGCTTTGAATTTAGATCCTGTACCTCATTAATCTGTCATATGCTGTATACTTATTGATATTAATTAGCTAGTTCCACACTGATATAGCATAGATATGAAAAAAGTGCCAAATAGAATGCAGCATTTAATACTCCTGCGTCGCTACGCAAGCTATCGACACGCTAGGCTATCAGGAGGTAGGGGCGCAGGGCTTGCGCCCATTCAGGAATATGGCTAAGGGACTTCCAATTAAAAAAATACCCAAAAATTTCTTGTGGCGCGGGCATACTATGGCTAACGCCACGCTACGCTATCAGCAAACCCTAAATATCACTAAAATTAATAACATTGATAGGTTTACTATCACTTTTTTGTCAATTTGTCAATAGGAAATTTTGGCGATCGCTCAAATTAGATCATTTCTGAGCAAATTCACGGCTAAAATTGTTGAG
The DNA here is from genome assembly GCF_001672085.1 of Anabaena sp. AL93. NCBI lineage: Bacteria > Bacillati > Cyanobacteriota > Cyanophyceae > Nostocales > Nostocaceae > Anabaena > Anabaena sp. AL93. The sequence goes on from NZ_LJOU01000144.1 coordinate 8,495, forward strand.
GGAATAGCTATTAATTTTGGGCGTTGCTGAATTGAGGTATGAAATTGGAAAATCAAAAAAATGAAACTCTTACTCTCTGAGACTCTGCGCCTCTGCGTGTTCGCGCAGCGTGCCGTAGGCATAATAAAATCATACTCTTAATCAGCAACGCCAATTTTTGATGGTGTCAACATTGAATATTCCCAAAACCATTGATTTATATATTGGGAATTTGCAGATGGTAATTTGCAGAAGTCCGATAACTATAACCGATAGCAGCATCTTTTTGAATGTGTTGTTTAATACTGTCAAAATCTATAAATTCATCAGCCACATCAATCAGATGATTTCTAGACCGCGCTTCACTGTCGCTAGTAGTTGTTTGCAAACCAATTACTTCTACTCTAGCGCCTACATTACTAACTGCATGAACAGCATAGGCTAAATCTCCATCTCCACTGACTAAGACAGCGGTATCATAATAGGGTGCTAAAGTAATCATATCAACGGCAATTTCGACATTCAGATTTGGTTTTTTGTAATTATCTACAACTACACTCATATCTTTAGTAACTACACGATAGCCGTTACGACGCATCCATAAGAGAAATCCCTGTTGTTTTTCATTGCCACTGTCTATTCCTGTGTAAAAGAAGGCACGTAGTAATCGAGAAGTTTTCGTTAAACGACAAAGCAATTTGACATAATCAATTTCAATTCCCAGTTGTAATGCGGCATGAAATAGATTTAATCCATCAATAAAAATTGCTACCCGACCACGATTGTCATCCTCATTAAAGCCAGTATTATTAGCTGGATTAGGTTCTTTAGGCTTAATATTGCCTTTGGTTGCGGGACCTTGCCAATGAGGTTTTTCTTTAAGTTCTTTATATTCGTTTGTTTTCTTGCTAAAATTTTCAAACTGCATTGATACCTCTAAATATTAAAGTGGGGATGTTGTTGTAAGTAAATTGATAATAGCTAAATTTTAACTAATTTCTTGATACTGCCTTGGTTGAATTAATACCTATAAGCTAGATTTTAGCCAATTTCTTCTAGGTGAATATGATATTTGTCCGTCTACCTGCATATACTTTACACAATATGCACACCTTTAGGCGAAATTCACTATTTACAGCAAATTGTCATCAAACCCGGAACAAGAACCCCACCCCCAACCCCCTCCCCGCAAGCGATGAGGGGGCTAAGATGTACCTTATATGATTGGAAATCGCTGTATATCCAGAAATTGTCCTTGAGTTTCGTTGGTAAAATCTACTCTGTGCGCCTAAAAGCAAGGATTGTTAAATCAAACTTAATTATTATTGGTAAATGGAGAGAGAGGGATTCGAACCCTCGTATACATTTCTGCATAACAGACTTTCCAGGTCTGCGCCTTCAACCACTCGGCCATCTCTCCAGTTGTCTCGCTTTGCAATCCTACAACAGAATTAAAAAAAAGGCAACCTTTTTAGAAAAGAGATTTTTTATGGCTAGTAGTTCGTCAAATTTATTTTGACGGGTAATGAAAACTTCTGTTCTTCCCTCCCTACA
>NZ_LJOU01000208.1:0-1645 GCF_001672085.1 Anabaena sp. AL93
GAGTAGGGGGAGTAGGGGGAGTAGGGGAGAAATTTCTTCCTTCTTTCTCCTGAACTTCTTTCTCCTGAACTTCTTTCTCCTGAACTTCTTTCTCCTGAACTTCTTTCTCCTGAACTTCTTTCTCCTGAACTTCTTTCTCCTGAACTTCTTTCTCCTGAACTTCTTTCTCCTGAACTCCTGATAGCGCAGCGTGGCGTTAGCCATACTCCTGATAGCGCAGCGTGGCGTTAGCCATACTCCTGATAGCGCAGCGTGGCGTTAGCCATACTCCTGAACTCCTAACTCCTCTCAGTATGACCATTAACTATCATGACTTGGTGAATTTATTACAATTTCCCTTTATGCAGCGTGCCATTATGGGTGCTGTGTTAATGGGCATTTTAGGTGGTTTATTGGGCAGTTTCGTTACCTTACGACAATTATCCTTTTTTAGTCATGCCGTTGGTCATGCAGCCTTGGTAGGTGTGGCATTAGGCGTGTTACTCAACACTAATCCTACTTGGATGTTACTCCCGTTTACCTTAATCTTTGGGGTTGTTGTTCTCTACCTAATTGATAAGACTGATTTGGCTAGTGATAGCGTTCTCAGTATAGTGCTATCTGGGGCGTTAGCAATTGGTGTAATTCTCACCAGTTTTATTAAAGGATATCGCGGTAACTTAATGGGGGTACTATTTGGCGATATTTTGGCTATAGATAACACAGATTTAATTTTGACGCTATTGGTACTTGTTGGTAGTAGCGTTTTTTTATTATCAACTCTGCCGCAACAGATTTTATTAACTCTTAATCCTGATGTTGCTCAGGTGCAAGGCATACCTGTACAATTATATCGTTATGGATTCGTTGTTCTACTTTCTCTCGCCGTAGCTGTGGCGATTAAAGCCGTTGGTGTTTTATTAGTAAATGCGTTTTTGGTAATTCCGGCTGCTACAGCCAAACTTATGAGTCACCATTTCAGCCGCTTTCTGATTCTATCGGTGGTTGTCGGCTGTAGCAGTAGTATCGGGGGAATGATGGTTTCTGGGTTATTTAACCTAGCTTCTGGACCGAGTATTGTTTTTGTGCAGTTTCTGGTATTTGTGACTGTGTTTAGCTGGGTGAAGTTGACAATGAAGGTCGGCTAAAAATTATTTTCAATAACCCCTTGACTAATCTTTTTTCTCATGCTAACGTTAATAACAGTGGTAAAAGAAGCCCGCCGGGATAGCTCAGTTGGTAGAGCAGTGGACTGAAAATCCACGTGCCACGAGTTCAAGTCTCGTTCCTGGCATTGATTAAAATAGCTGAAAACCTTAGTAATCAAGGTATTTAGATAAATCCTACTGGAATAAGAGAACTCCACAAAAAAAATGATCCAATTTTGTGGGATGGGCATCCTTGCCCGTCCTTGATGATTAGCGGGCAATTCGTCCCGCACCACAAGAAATTTTGGGATATTTTTTTGATTGGAAGTCTCTAATAAACCTGTGCTGCATGAGTTGTCATTGCGAGTGAAAGGAAGCAATCTCTTGACAACCGATAAACCACCTAACGCAAAAATCTCTCAAACCCTTATTCCTCTGTGTCCTCTGCGCCTCCGTGGTTGGTTAATCAGGATAATTTATTTCTTGGAAGTCCCTCACTAAATTATTGGGTCTGACGC
>NZ_LJOU01000145.1:0-9717 GCF_001672085.1 Anabaena sp. AL93
TTATACAATTTGACTCATTGATTTTATTAATGAGTTTAAGTTTTAATGCTGTTTTTAAGTTTATTTCTAGAAGGATATAAGTTATGATTAAGTCTTGATAGACTAACAATAAAATTATATTATATTTTCTGCCAGAAACCACCCTCATTCTTTATTGCTTCTTATTGAGAATGTATCTGAATCAATTTTCCTATCTAAAATTTGTTTTTTTATAGATAAATGTATTCTTTTACTCATTTTTCATCAATTTACCTCCGTAATCACCGTTTGTGACAGTCAAGGGTGCGGAATGTGGGATATAATCCAGATTATCTTCATGATTTGAGGTTTAGGCTTGTGCTAGGAATAAAAAGCATTAATATACATAATTTATCTATCTGGGTAGAACAAGCTAAAACCCAAGCAGCAAAAGGAAAAGTTATTGAACGCATTCCTAAATTAGCTACGGCTAATCCTAACTCATTTGCTGTTTATATAAGTTGTGAATCAGGAGAAAATTATAGTTTAGGAGATACCGATTGTGTATTTCCATTCATGAGTGTCATTAAACCATTTTCTCTACTATACCTGCTGGAATATTACGGGGAAAAACAGGTTTTACAATGGGTTGGGGTTAAACCCTCGGATGCGCCTTTTAATTCTTTATTGCAATTAAAAGAAGATCATGGATATCCTCGCAACCCTATGATTAATAGTGGTGCTATTACTCTTGCTGATAAGCTACCAGGAAAGGATGGACATGAATGTACACAATTGTTTTGTAATTGGTTAAATAAATTAGCAGGTACTCAAATATATATAGACACAGATATTCTAGCTTCAGTTCGTGCTAGTCGCTCCCAAATAAATATAGATATTGCCAACTATCTCTACGAATCGGGAAATTTAAATAATATTGAATTATCTCTAGACGTTTATGAACAAATATGCTGTATATCTGGACGGGTAGAAGATTTAGCTAAACTGGGAAAAATATTAGCCTGTAAAAGCGAATTCATAAATGACAAACACCGTCAAACCGTAAATACGGTGATGTTAACTTGTGGTTTATATGAAGCTTCCGCAGAATATGCTGTGAAAATTGGCTTACCGATAAAATCGGGTATTGGTGGTGGACTTGTCGCCATCATACCAAATCAGGGAGCAATGCCTTCGGCGATCGCTGCTATTGCCAGCTACAGTCCTGCTTTAGATATTGTAGGTAATCCTGTAGCTGGTTTAGCACTCATGGAAACTTTATCTCAAAATTTGCAACTGAGTATTTTTTGTTAGGGACTTCCAAATAAAAAAATACTCAACCACCTAACGCAAAAATCTCTCAAACCCTTATTCCTCTGTGTCCTCTGCGCCTCTGTGGTTCGTTAATCAGGATAATTTATTTCTTGGAAGTCCCTTAAGAGAACTCCACAAAAAGAAATGCCCAATGTCATTATGAACGAAACGAAGTGTAGTGAAGAATCTCTTGAGATGCTTCGTTTCGCTATGGCTAACGCCACGCTCCGCGAACGCTACACTCAGCATGACAAAACAGGATCATTTATTTTGTGGCTTACTCCAATACCTTGTCCATTTTTTGTAGGTCGGGTTAAGCGACAGCGCAACCCGACGCATTTGTTGGGTTTCGTGCCTCAACCCAACCTACAAATCAAGACTTTTTTCAATTTCGACAAGGTATTGTTACTCTAATTACTCTTGAATTTGAGATTGCTTAGATGAACCTGTATCTGGTTTATCCAGATTCAATTCTTTTGTTTCTGTGACTTTAGTTTCTGGAGTTGGTGTAACTTCAGGAACTTTAACTTCGGGAATTGGTTGTTTTTCGACTTTAGTTTCTGGAGTTGGTGTAACTTCAGGAACTTTAACTTCAGGAATTGGTTGTTTTTCGACTTTAGTTTCTGGAGTTGGTGTAACTTCAGGAAGTTTAACTTCAGAAATTGGTTGTTTTTCGACTTTAGTTTCAGGAATTGGTGTAACTTTAGGAACTTTAACTTCGGGAATTGGTTGTTTTTCGACTTTAGTTTCTGGAGTTGGTGTAGCGGTAGATTCAGTACCTGGAATCTTAGCTGTATAAGTTGGGTCTACAATACCCCGAACTTCATCTGCTGTCAATTCCCCTCTGACAATTTTAGAAAGAGTATCTTGACCATTGGGTTGGTAATTAATTAGTCTGATAGTGGTATTAAAGGCATTTTTCACAGGTTGTCCTTCATTATCAAGGAATTCCAGTTTTACCCAAGTTTTACCAGGTTTAAAGCCTTTAAGATAAATAGGTTGCCAACGATCAAGAATAAAGCTTTCACCATTAACTGTACTACGAATGCGCCAATTGCTCATAGTATCGTCAGGATTAGTTTCAGCAATACTGTGCAACGGTGCATTAGTTAGGTAGAAGTCCAGCATAATTGGTTCTGCCCCATAACCACCATTGGGACGACTGTAAGTAAGTAGGGGTAATTTAGAATCTGGGTTGTTTTCTTCAGTTTTCGTCAAAACGTGAAATGTAGTTTGAGCATAAGCACCTTCATTTTTAAAACTTTCATGCCACGGACGAGAAGCAAAAACGCGAAGAGTATGCGTACCGGGGGATAAGTCTGACAATACCACCGACTGATTTAAATCGTAAACAGCTATATAAGGTTGATTGTCTAAAATTAGGTGCAAATGGGGTCCAAGTTGCCATTGAGGGTCTTTAAATATCGGTAAGTCCTTAACCCGCAACTGGACTTTAACTATATTGTCTGGAAGAATTTCATCTACTTGGGGACTAATGATGCTGACTTGAGGTTGATAACCTTCTAGACTGGGACGCAATGCTTGAATAACATCAGGTGGTGCAGTTTCTGAAAAAGTCCCAGAAATTTCTGAGGCTGGGAGCGTTTTCATGAAAGGATTGGTGGATACTTCCTGGCTATTTGCTGCTTCAACACAACTACTTAAGTTGAAAACTAGCACTAATGCAGCAAGCCACTTAATAATTGGGAATCTCTTGGAAAAAAGTTGATCAAAAAATTTTCTGCACCCAGTGTTCATGTTTTTATTCCGTAATAGTTTTTAACAATTAACGCCATTATTGTGACGCAAATTATGGCTCATGGACTATGGATAAGAGCATAAATCTACTACCAAAGTTATAAATTTACCTACTTTTATCTGATTAAAATGTCGAATAAGTGATTTTTTTGACTTATTCTCAGAAAATAAATTTGGTTTCAGACCGCTGATTTTAGATAAAAGTAGCCAAATGGCAGGAGTTTGAGCGGCTTTGCGTATGAATCATAAGTTTTCCAAATTGTTGTTCTTTGTAAATTAAATGAAGAGTCTATTGACTTTTGGACAATGTATAGGAACTTATAAAGCCGATTGGACAATAAATTTGGCTATTTTTAATTATTGTTAACAGGTCTATAACAATGTGCAAGTTCAGACTCTATAATTCAACAGAAACAACTTTTCTTTTCCACACGGCAACCCCATCGCTAGTCCAGACCAATCTGAAAACGGCGACTGTGTTATTCTAGGTGGTATTCATGATTCCCCATTCCTTATAGAGAGGAGGTCGAATGACGATTAGTCCTCCGGAGCGAGAGGAAAAAAAAGCAAGAGTGATCGTTGACAATGACCCGGTTCCTACCTCATTTGAAAAATGGGCAAAGCCAGGACATTTCGACAGATCCTTAACCAGAGGTCCAAAAACCACAACCTGGATTTGGAACCTCCATGCCCTCGCCCATGATTTTGATACACATACAAGCGATTTAGAAGACATTTCCCGCAAGATATTCGCCGCTCACTTCGGCCATTTGGCTGTAGTAGCAATCTGGTTGAGCGGAATGTTGTTCCACGGTGCTAAGTTCTCTAACTACGAAGCTTGGCTGGCTGACCCATTAGGCATTAAGCCCAGCGCCCAAACAGTTTGGTCTATTGTTGGTCAAGACATTTTAAACGGTGATATGGGCGGCGGTTTCCGCGGCATTCAAATCACCTCTGGCTTGTTCCAAGTATGGCGTGGCTGGGGTATCACTAGCTCCTTCCAGCTATATGTAACTGCAATTGGCGGCTTGGTATTAGCAGGCTTGTTCTTATTTGCTGGCTGGTTTCACTACCACAAACGCGCTCCTAAACTGGAATGGTTCCAGAATGTGGAGTCAATGCTGAATCATCACTTATCAGTGTTGCTAGGCTGTGGTTCTTTGGGATGGGCTGGTCACTTAATCCATGTGTCTGCACCCATCAACAAACTGTTAGATGCAGGTGTAGCAGCTAAGGACATCCCTCTGCCTCATGAGTTGCTGTTTGATACAGCAAAAATGGCAGCACTTTACCCTGGTTTCGCCAGTGGTTTAACACCTTTCTTCACCTTAAATTGGGGAGCTTACGCTGATATCCTCACATTTAAGGGTGGTTTAAACCCAGTTACAGGCGGCTTGTGGATGACTGATATTTCTCATCACCACCTAGCGATCGCTGTACTGTTCATCATTGCTGGTCATATGTACCGTACTAACTGGGGTATCGGTCATAGCATTAAAGATATTCTAGAAGCTCATAAAGGTCCTTTCACTGGCGAAGGTCACAAAGGTCTTTACGAAAACCTCACCACTTCTTGGCACGCTCAATTAGCTACTAACCTAGCTTTCTTGGGTTCCTTGACAATCATCATCGCTCACCATATGTACGCGATGCCTCCCTATCCTTACTTGGCAACTGATTACGCAACACAATTGTGTATCTTCACTCACCATATTTGGATAGGTGGTTTCTTGATTGTTGGTGGTGCTGCCCACGCAGCCATTTTCATGGTGCGCGATTACGATCCTGTTGTGAACCAAAACAACGTTTTAGATCGCGTGATTCGTCACCGTGACGCTATCATTTCTCACCTCAACTGGGTTTGTATTTTCTTAGGCTTCCACAGCTTTGGTTTGTACATCCATAATGACACCATGCGTGCCTTGGGTCGTCCCCAGGATATGTTCTCCGACAGTGCAATTCAATTGCAACCAGTATTTGCTCAATGGGTACAAAACCTGCACACATTAGCGCCTGGTAATACAGCACCTAACGCTCTTCAAGTAGTTAGTCATGCTTTTGGTGGTGGAATTGTTGCTATCGGCGATAAGATCGCTATGATGCCCATTACATTGGGTACAGCGGACTTCATGGTTCACCACATTCACGCATTCACCATTCACGTTACTGTTCTCATCTTGCTCAAAGGTGTATTGTACGCCCGTAGTTCTCGTCTGATTCCAGACAAGGCTAACTTAGGCTTCCGATTCCCTTGCGATGGTCCAGGTCGTGGCGGTACTTGCCAAGTTTCCGGTTGGGATCATATCTTCCTCGGACTCTTCTGGATGTATAACTCCTTATCAATTGTAATTTTCCACTTTAGTTGGAAGATGCAGTCTGATGTCTGGGGAACAGTAGATGCAGATGGTACAGTAAATCACATTACTGGCGGTAACTTCGCTGAAAGTGCTATCACCATCAACGGTTGGTTACGTGACTTCTTGTGGGCGCAAGCTACACAAGTAATCAACTCCTACGGAACTGAATTGTCCGCTTACGGACTCATGTTCTTAGGCGCTCACTTTGTTTGGGCGTTCAGCTTAATGTTCCTGTTCAGTGGTCGTGGCTACTGGCAAGAACTAATTGAGTCCATTGTTTGGGCGCACAATAAACTGAAAGTAGCCCCAACAATTCAGCCTCGCGCACTGAGCATCACTCAAGGTCGGGCTGTAGGTGTGGCTCACTACCTATTAGGAGGAATTGCTACCACTTGGGCATTCTTCCACGCACACATCCTTTCAGTAGGATAAGAATCAGTGGAATTTTGGTGAGGCAGCGCGGTCTTGGGGGTTTCCCCCATGAGCGACTGCCGAACCCGTAGGGATTTTGGATTTGAGATTTAATCCAAAATCCAGAATCTAAAATCTAAAATTTTGCTGACAAATAATGGCTAAAGGTCAGAGGACAGATCACACCTATGGCAACAAAATTTCCAAAATTTAGCCAGGATCTCGCACAGGACCCGACTACTCGTCGGATTTGGTATGCGATCGCTACAGGCAACGACTTTGAAAGCCACGATGGCATGACGGAAGAGAATCTTTACCAAAAGATTTTCGCTACGCACTTCGGTCACTTGGCAATCATCTTCCTGTGGGCATCCAGCCTCCTGTTCCACGTGGCCTGGCAAGGTAACTTTGAACAGTGGATTAAAGATCCCCTGCACGTCCGTCCCATTGCCCATGCAATTTGGGACCCTCACTTCGGTGAAGCTGCAATTGACGCTTTCACCCAAGCTGGTGCAAGCAACCCTGTAAACATTGCTTACTCTGGTGTTTATCACTGGTGGTACACCATCGGGATGCGGACAAACAGCGAACTATATACTGGTTCCGTTGGTTTGCTCTTGTTGTCCGCATTGTTCCTATTTGCTGGTTGGTTACATTTACAACCCAAGTTCCGTCCTAGCCTTTCTTGGTTCAAGAGTGCTGAACCCCGCCTAAACCACCACTTGGCTGGTTTGTTTGGTGTTAGTTCTCTGGCTTGGGCTGGTCACTTAGTTCACGTTGCTATTCCTGAATCCCGTGGTATTCACGTGGGTTGGGATAACTTCTTGACTGTAGCTCCCCATCCAGAAGGTTTAACTCCTTTCTTTACAGGTAACTGGGGCGTTTACGCTCAAAACCCTGACACCGCTGGTCAGTTATTTGGTACTTCCACAGGTGCAGGGACTGCGATTCTTACCTTCTTGGGCGGTTTCCACCCCCAAACAGAATCCTTGTGGTTGACTGACATGGCTCACCACCACTTGGCGATCGCAGTTTTGTTCATCATCGCTGGTCATATGTACCGGACTAACTTCGGAATTGGTCACAGCATCAAAGAAATGCTGAACTCCAAATCCGGTTTAGTACCTGGTAGCAAGAGCGAAGGTCAGTTCAACCTGCCCCACCAAGGTCTTTACGACACCATCAACAACTCCCTGCACTTCCAGTTGTCATTAGCTTTGGCATCTTTGGGAACTATCTGTTCCTTGGTAGCGCAGCATATGTACGCTCTGCCTCCTTATGCTTTCATCGCTAAGGATTACACCACACAGGCAGCACTGTACACCCACCACCAGTACATCGCTGGTTTCTTGATGGTTGGTGCTTTTGCTCACGCAGCAATTTTCTGGGTACGTGATTACGACCCCGAACAAAACAAAGGTAACGTCCTTGACCGGATGTTACAACACAAAGAAGCGATCATCTCCCACCTTAGCTGGGTATCTCTCTTCTTGGGTTTCCACACCCTGGGTTTATATGTTCACAACGACGTAGTTGTTGCGTTCGGTACTCCTGAAAAACAAATCTTGATTGAGCCAGTATTTGCTCAATTCATCCAAGCTGCTCAAGGTAAAGCTTTGTATGGCTTGAATGTACTGTTGTCTAACCCCGACAGTATTGCTTACACCGCTTACCCCAATGCTGGTAACGTTTGGTTGTCTGGCTGGTTAGATGCCATCAACTCTGGAACAAATTCCTTGTTCTTGACCATTGGACCTGGCGATTTCTTGGTTCACCACGCTTTCGCTTTGGCTATCCACACCACCACCTTGGTACTCGTTAAGGGTGCTTTGGATGCTCGTGGTTCTAAACTGATGCCCGATAAAAAGGACTTCGGTTATGCGTTCCCCTGCGACGGTCCAGGCCGTGGCGGTACTTGCGATATCTCCGCATGGGACTCTTTCTACCTGTCTATGTTCTGGATGTTAAACACCATCGGTTGGGTAACATTCTACTGGCACTGGAAACACCTCGGTATTTGGCAAGGTAACGTTGCTCAGTTCAACGAAAACTCTACCTACCTCATGGGCTGGTTCCGTGACTACCTCTGGGCTAACTCTGCTCAGTTGATTAACGGTTACAACCCCTACGGCATGAATAACTTGTCTGTTTGGGCTTGGATGTTCCTCTTCGGACACCTCATCTGGGCTACTGGTTTCATGTTCCTCATCTCTTGGAGAGGTTACTGGCAAGAGTTAATTGAAACCTTGGTTTGGGCGCACGAACGTACTCCTTTAGCTAACTTGGTTCGCTGGAAGGACAAGCCCGTTGCTCTCTCCATTGTTCAAGCTCGTGTGGTTGGTTTAGCTCACTTCACTGTTGGCTACATCGTCACCTATGCAGCGTTCCTCATTGCCTCTACGGCTGGTAAGTTTGGTTGATCCTGACTACTGCTTTTAGGTAATTAAAAATCCCCTGCCGTGAGGTGGGGGATTTTTTAATGGGCGGGCAGCCCACCCCACAAGAGATGTAACCTACTAGTCTGTCAACCCGAAAATGACGGGTGAAGGCAAGCAGGGGCAGGGGAGGTAGGGGAGGTAGGGGAGGTAGGGGAGTAGGGGAGTAATAATTTATTATTTACCCTCAAACGTGGAGTTAATCCCAGTGCTACTCTCCGCAGACTCTTAGACCCTCGGGGTTTGGCTGCTGGTAATACACTCAATGAAAGTGCAGGTGACACAATTAATATTGATTTCCAGCTTTACCTCGATAATGCCACTGTTGAACCGGATTAAATTAACATGACTTGGCGGATATTAAAATTTGTCGCCTGTATTGGCGGTTTGTCAATGTTACTTTCAAGTTCGGCAGGAAATATTAGTATTTCTGCTGAAGAAACTAGCACGACAAAACCGCCAATTCCATTATCAGCAGCACAGTTACAGAAAAAAGTGGCGGCTATTACTGTGAAGATATTATCAACAGATTTTTTGGGTTCGGGAATATTACTAAATAAACAAAATTCAGTTTATACAGTATTAACAAATGCCCATGTTTTACGAGCAGATAATCCACCTTATCGCATTCAAACACCAGATGGAGAAATATACAAAGCAGATGTTCCAAAAAATGTGAACTTTCAGAATTATGATTTAGCAATATTGCAATTTTCAACTATTAAAAAAATCTATTCTGTCGCAAATTTGGGTACTGTTCCCACAGTAGGAGATGAGGTATTTATTGCCGGGTTTCCTGTGGGGGAAGAAAGCGAAAAAATCAACTTTGTATTTATTGGTGGTAAAGTATCTTTGGTAGTAGTGGCATCTCTTTTATTGACAGCATGGGTATTCCTATTTGTCATAATAAAAGAGCAAAAAGAAATAAAGTTTTCCGTGGCTTATCGGGCTGGGGCAGGAGTTCTGTGGATTGGTACTTTGGATTTAAACTTCATTTAATTATTAATGAACAAGGCGAATTATTAGCTTTTCAAGTTACTCCCGGAAATGTTGATGACCGGAAACCAGTTCCTACTTTGGCACAAAATTTATGGGGAAGACTTTTTGGAGATAAAGGATATATTTCTAAAAGTTTATTTCAGGAACTATTGGAAAATGATGTGAAATTAATTACTCCTTTTAAGGAGAATATGAAGAATAAATTAGTTGAATTGTGGGAAAAACTTATGTTAAGAAAAAGAGCTTTAATTGAAACTGTCAATGACCAACTATGGCTACGCCACGCAGGCTATCAAAATATTTCCCAAGTTGTTCATTCTCGTCATCGCAGTATTTATAATTTTATGGTTAATATTATTGCTGGTTTAATTGCTTATACTTGGCAAGATAAAAAACCTTCTTTAAAATTAGATAAACATGAAGTAACTTCTCTACCAGCTTTATTAATTTAATTATTTTCATGCAATTAAATTGTGAGTCCAAAA
>NZ_LJOU01000146.1:0-9668 GCF_001672085.1 Anabaena sp. AL93
AACGGTGGTCTGCTTGCGATAAGATATGTGTTAACCAGATCACTACTACATTCCCCAAGCTTTGTCCTCGCCAATTTCCATGGGTGGGGAAGTTTTTATCTATTAGCTTTTGTACACCCATCCGTTCTATCTGTGTGAGTAGTACGGGTATGTCATCTACTCGTTCGTTTGTAATTATGGATTCAGTTGCCATAACGTCGAACATATACTTACTCAGCTTATTTTGTACAACCTGTCTCTGATTATACTTTTATCTGCACATTTTTCCTAACTCCCTAAAAAATGGGCGAACCGGGAGTAATTATTTCCAAGATTGCAATATTTTCTCACTGAATCCAAAATACAGTAGCTATAGAGCAAAAATCATGCTACTGTAGAACTACATGATGAAACTTTAGCAATCAAAACTATGCAACTTAAACGCTGGGAATCCCCACGTCGAGAAGGCAGAAACGATAAAGGCCGAGGTGGTGCTGCGAGAAAACGGCAACTAAAAAAACAAAGACAGATGCTCAGACAGAAACTCAAAGAAAATCAAAAGCCAAATGATCATCACAATAATAACCAGGGGGAAAGTTCAACTTCCCCCTATTTTTTGGCCTTTTTTTTCCCCAATAGCCTGATTAGGTATATTGCTTGAGAATGATTAAGTTTTTTGGAAAAAGTTAAATTTTTAACTTTTTTGAGTATATTCTCAAGTAAGGAGTTAAATTGACACTCTCATGTCTAAAGACACTGAGATTCTTTAATCAACGAGCCAACTTACAATTACTGGATTACTCCAACAAAAACAGAGGTTGATTCTCCTAAAGCTTTAATTCCGATATGCCCTACCGTACTCGATTTTTGCATTTCATTTTTCACCAAATTTAGCTTTCCTAAACTGCAATACCGTTAGGTATGACTACGCACTCAACCACATAAGTTAAGTTTTTACGTTGTTTAGTTATACTTAAATTCTGGAATTGATGAAATACTATCACATCCATTGTTACCAGTCAATGAATTAAGCGAATAAATTCGTGGTCAGTGAGCGAAGTCGAACTGCTCGTGCGGTCACTGAGCTTGTCGAAGTGTCGCTTGTATCTCAGCACTGAAGTGATGGTTCCTGAGCTTGTCGAAGGACTGGGCTTTACTCTTACCGGATATTTCTGTAAAGTTGATTTTGTCATTGATGAAAATGGCATAGTTAAACTTATTCCTCTCAATATACCTATTCAAAAATTATCTGGAATTTTGCACAGAAAAGGCATGAAACCTAAAACTTTGGAAGAAATAGAAGAAATAATTGGTGAGGCTGCAAGTGATTGGACTTGATACAAATATTATAGAAGATATATGAAAATACACAATGAACATGAACTAAATTTGGGTTTAGCTAATGACAATTAGACTAATTGAACGAAAAATAAAAATTAAATTTCCTCCTGACTAAGCAGCGTGATTATAAAATCAGAATTAATGACATCTAAAGGCAGAAAAGGAGAGTCAACAGGAAACATCTGAATAGATAATTTAGTTTCCGTACTAGCAGCGCGAACAGCTTTTAAATAACAATCAGAAAATAGTTCTAAATAATAAGGTTTGAGACTAGGACTATCCTCCAATAAAGATTCAATTTGATAAAACTGTTCCCAAATTGTACTTACCCAACTAGAAGAACGTTTTTCAGATTGATATTGGTACTTGAGTAAGTGCATGAGTAAAACTATGAGTCGGTTTTTAAGTTCACGTCTTTTCTCTTTCCCCATGTCCTCTATTTCTTCAATCAAATGCTCAAAATCAACGTGATCTAATTGATGATTACGCAATAACTTAGCTGTCGTTTCTAGCCATAAACAATAATCCTGATTATAAAGATAACTACTCAAGGATGTAGATTGTAAATTGGTAGTCATACAAATAGCCTTATTTACTGCTATTACCTAAGTCTATCACATTAATTAATAAAACCAGGAAACTTTAGCGTCACCTGGTTTATTCTTGTAGGGACATAGCACTGCTATGTCCTAATTTATTGCTGAAAAAGATTAAACTTTAGCAGCCGCTCTCATTGCTAATTCGCCTTTAGCATACTTAGCCGCATAATCTTCTAAAGAAACTTGCTTAATCTTGCTTGCGTTACCAGCAGTACCAAACTGTTGATAACGGTCAGCACAAACCTTTTGCATATATTTAATAGAAGGCTTGAGGAAGTGACGAGGATCAAATTCCTTGGGATTGGAAGCCAAAGCTTCACGCACAGCCGCAGTAATAGCCAAACGGTTATCGGTGTCAATATTTACCTTACGCACACCACTCTTGATACCTTTTTGGATTTCTTCCACAGGTACACCGTAGGTTTCAGGAATAGCGCCACCATATTGGTTAATGAGTGCCAATAAATCTTCAGGTACAGAAGAAGAACCGTGCATAACCAAGTGGGTGTTAGGTAAACGGCGGTGAATTTCTTCAATGCGGCTAATAGCCAAAATTTCACCAGTAGGCTTACGGGTAAATTTGTAAGCGCCGTGACTTGTGCCGATAGCCACAGCTAAAGCATCTACTTGAGTTGCTTCTACGAAGTCAACAGCTTCATCAGGGTCAGTTAATAGTTGAGAATGGTCTAGAGTACCTTCAAAACCGTGACCATCTTCAGCTTCACCGGCACCGGTTTCTAGAGAACCCAAACAACCCAATTCACCCTCAACACTGACACCCAAAGAGTGAGCAACGTTGACAACTTCGCTGGTAACTCTAACGTTATATTCAAAGCTGGCAGGGGTTTTAGCGTCAGCTTCCAAAGAACCATCCATCATCACGCTGGTGAAATTGTTCTTGATAGCTGAATAGCAGGTAGAAGGAGCATTACCATGATCTTGGTGCATGACAATGGGAATCTCAGGATAGGTTTCTACCGCAGCCAAAATCAGGTGACGGAGGAAGTTTTCTCCGGCATAGTTACGAGCACCGCGAGAAGCTTGTAAGATTACGGGGCTATCTGTTTCCACCGCAGCCTTCATGATTGCTTGAATCTGCTCTAGGTTGTTGACGTTAAAAGCGGGGATACCATAACCGTGTTCAGCAGCGTGATCCAAAAGCAACCGCATTGGTACGAGAGCCATATATATTCCTCCTAATTTGGGTATTTAGCTAGTCAGTTTAATAGAAGCGTAATCTTTATTTTAATGTAATTTTTACGCTAATCTTAATGTTTTTTTCAACTTACAGAAAATTATATCTAGTAGTGGGTGCTTTTGTTGAGAAAATTTATAGGCTGATATTCTCCAGCTATGTAATGTTTTTGTAAAGCTAGAAACTAAGTGTTAGCCTGTGCATTTACCTGGCGATCGCAATTTGCAGTTCAAACGTATACAACAAACCAGTCATTTAAAGTTTCTTGTCAATGCGTAACTCCTAGTCTTAATTAATCAGTAATAAATCGTTAATTGGCTTTATATTTAACATAGCCACTATAGCCAGTTTTGACTACAGTGGATATATAGACAATTCTTATATTTTATTGGCTAAATGGTAATAAAATGCTATGTAGCCACTAATGCTATTTTGGAAATTAGTGGCTATAGTGGCTATATAGGAAAATACTTAGAGACTTCCAAATAAAAAAATACTCAACAACCTAATGCAAAAATCTCTCAAACCCTTATTCCTCTGTGTCCTCTGCGCCTCTGTGGTTCGTTAATCAGGATAATTTATTTCTTGGAAGTCCCTTATGGATAAAAACAACGAGAAAGTCAATAAAACAGATATGGTACAAGTCCGCGTTAGCTTACCAGAAGATTACCGTAGGCTGTTTAAGGCATATTGCACCGAACAAAATACGGATATGAGTAAGCGTATAACTGAGTTAGTTGAAACTGAATTAAAAAGAGCAGGGAAAATTTAGCGATCGCCAACCTTAAATGACTAGACCAGGATATACAGAAGCTTTTCTCAGAGGGAGAAAGGCGTTAAGACGGGGTAAATGTCCTAGTGAGCAAGACATTGAGCATATTTACTAGCAAGGTTGGGAAACTCACTTGGGGGAAACTGAGAAGGGGTTACTAGAAAAATGTCGAAAGGAGTATTACAGCGATGACAGTAGCAACCAGCATTGAAACTGTACAACAATGGCTAAACCAGACTGATGGATTGAGACTTGTACAGGCAACGAGTAATGAAGGTAAACTTATTACCTCAAATGAAATCTTGGCACTAGCAGAACGCTGTGAATGGGTAGAAACTGACGATATTTCTGATACACCCTATGCCAAAGACGGCTATTTATACCCTATTAGTTTAGAACTTGGTTGGGGTAATCCAGATGATGCCTACACAACTTCCAATAACGCCAAAGTCTTATTTTTCAACGCTTATTATCAAAAAGCTAGTTAGATTCTAGTTATGGGGATCACCTATTGATCCCTAGCATAGTATATATCCCACATTCTCCACCCTCAACTGTTAGGTGACAGTTCTCAAACCATTTCACTGTCTAACTTTTAGCTTAAACAGTAGAGCTTTTGTTAAGAAACTTTATCGGCTGATATTCTTAGACCAAGTAATATCCTTGTGTATTTAATAACTCATTATTTTAAATAAAGGTAGCACCTCCGTGCCTACCCCAGTATTAGGGGCAACCACAGGGGGTTTGCCCCTACTGGCGATCACATCTATGATTCAATAATTACCCATAATTTTCTGACCTGATTTTACTTTGTTTCATTAACTAGCCGTAAGACACTTTTATACAAGGGTTCAGTAACCCAAAATCCTGCTTTATTAATAAGATCATCTAACAGAGGTTTAACAGTAGAAATGAAACCTTGACTTTTGGCTTCTACTAAAACTCCTAAAATTCCGGTATAATGGAGATTAAGTCTAGCAGCAATCATGCGGCCACGACGTTCATCAATTAAAACTTGTTCTGCTTTCATTTCTAAGGCTAAAACTATAGCCTCTGCTTCTCCAGGATCAAGTTCACTGCTAAGTGCTTTAAGCATCGTCCTATCTTCAATTGCACGGATTTGAATCCAAGTAAAAGTTTGTACTTCCTTTGCACCCGCTACGGGAAAATCAGGATCAGTTAATTCTTGATAAACGGCTTCAGGAATTAGAACTGTTCCGTAAAGCTGTTGTAATAAGTGAAGCTGGTTAATAGCTGCAAGATTATTAATGGGTGAAGTATCGCTGACAACAATCACAATCTACCCATCTCCCGCAAATTCTTGATATCTTGTTCAAAATCCTCTACTCCGTAATGAATAGGGATTTGATAACTTGCGAGTAGATGTTGAAATGCTATACGATTCATACCAGCAAAGCGACTAGCTTGAGCAAGAGTTAACTTTTCTTTTTGAAACAGCATAATCGCAATTTCTCGTTTCATTTCCTCTTCATTCATGCGAGTTGTGGTTAGTATTTCATTGGGAATAACTACACTCATATTTATAATCCTCTGAACCATTATTATTATAATTCATTGCAATCATTATAGCGGTATGCACTCGCATAAGATACAGTCATAAGCCCCCTCCTCGCTTGCGGGGAGGGTTTTGGTTTCTTGTATTTCACTCAACCAATAACCGCTATAGTATAAGCAGTGGCATTTTATGTAATATCGCATTTTGCCGTAAATTAACTTTAAGCGATCGCATCTATGACTCAATACTTGTATTGATTTGTCATTAATGATGCTATATTAATTTCCTGAGATAATTCGCGCTTTATTTAGCATAATTTACCCGTAACGACAAGAAACAATAAGAAATATGTAAAGGCGTTGCTTCCGTATTTTCACTGTTTGTATAATCTTTGGTGTCAAGGGAAAATCTACGGTAGTGGATTTATTAGGGTGGGGAGTAACAGGCGATGGATTCTCAAACGCTGAAGCCGAATGTCCAAGACTTGCAAAATAAAGATATGATCTCAATTTTTAAATTTGAGCGACCCCCTTTTCGGAATTCCTAAAACTTACAATCCTTACCTTTCATGAACTTTACGCTTTATATCAGGATGAAAATTGTCTTCTCAAAAGAGCCGCGCCCTATTAATTTGGTGTTATCATTACGGCAGAATTGAACATGAGTTACTGGGGTTGACACTCAAGAATGCGAGCTAAAATACGGGATACAGAAATCTATTTTGATGTTGACGGCTGTAGTTTGGTAGTTGAAGAACAAGGAATACGTCAGAAACCTGTTGCTTTCATAATTCACGGCGGACCTGGAGTTGACCACACGAGTTATAAACCGTGCTTTTCTCCCCTCGTCCATCACCTTCAGCTAGTCTATTTTGACCATCGGGGACAGGGAAGGTCAGCCCGTGGACCGAAAGAAACCTATACCCTAGATAATAATGTTGACGATATGGAAGCCTTACGCCAATATCTAGGACTGGAGAAAATCGTTTTAATCGGTTCTTCCTATGGAGGTATGGTTGCTCTTTCTTATGCTGTGAAGTATCCCCAAAATGTTTCACACCTGATTGTCATTGCCACAGCAGCTAATTCCCGGTTTCTAGAACGCGCTCAGGAAATTCTGGCAGAACGGGGAAACGAAGAACAAAAAGCAATTGCTCTTCAACTTTGGTCAGGTAATTTTGAAAATGAAGAACAGCTACGCCAATTTTTTCGGGTGATGGGTTCAATGTACTCCCAAAACAATGACCGGAAATTAAATTCCCCAGACTCAGACGAAACAATTCTCTCTGTTGATGCCATTAATGTTGCCTTTAGTGGCTTCTTAAATGACTATAATATCCTCAACGAATTACATAAGATTACCTCACCAACTCTTGTGATTGCAGGGCGGCATGACTGGATCTGCGCCCCAGAGTTTTCTGAAGAAATTGCTCAAGCTATTCCTAATGCCTACTTGAAAATATTTGAGAACAGCGGACATTTAATTCGTGTTGATGAACCGCAATCACTGTTGGATGAAATTGCTAGGTTTTTAAATCTTGGTAGTTTGGTGTTCTAGGTCATCTAGCATTTATGTAACACGACAATTATCTGTTGAAAACAAACCCATAGCTCAAATTCATGATCATCCAGTTCTAATTTTGACAGAGATTGCGACAAATAACGTCTTGCTAAGTAGAACGACGTAAAAAAACCAAAGTATGTAACGACAAACTCACTAAGAAAAACATAGGGTGAGCAATGCCCACCCTACAGGATTATTCCATTACCTGTGCAGATTTCTGTTTATCCAACTTAAGCATCAATACACCCAAAGGAGGTAAACATAAATCCAAGGAATAAGGACGATTATGCAAAGACCAATCATCAGTCCACTTACCACCTAAATTGCCCATATTACTACCGCCATACTGACGAGCATCACTATTGAACAACTCAGTGTAGAAACCCTTTTCTGGCACACCAATACGATAATGAGAATGGGGTTGAGGGGTAAAGTTACAAACCACAATCATAAAATCGTCAGAATTCTTGTCACGACGGACAAAGGAAACCACACTATGGCGGTTATCGGTACAATCAATCCACTCAAACCCGGCTTGATCAAAATCTTGAGTATATAAAGCTGGTTCAGAACGGTAAAAATGATTAAGAGACTGGAAAAAATCCTTTAACTGTCGGTGTGGTTCAAACTGTAATAGATGCCATTCCAAATCAGCCCAAGCATTCCACTCACTCCACTGACCAAATTCCATGCTCATAAACATGGTTTTCTTGCCGGGGTGAGCGAACATATAAGTAAACAAACAGCGGATATTAGCTAACTTCTGCCATTCATCACCGGGCATTTTGCCGATCATATTACTCTTACCATGCACGATTTCATCATGGGACAGAGCTAACATGAAGTTCTCGCTGTGGTTATACCACATACTAAAGGTAATATTGTTTTGATGGAACTGACGAAACCACGGGTCCATGCTGAAGTAATCCAGCATATCGTGCATCCAGCCCATATTCCATTTTAAATTAAAGCCCAATCCGCCCGTATAGGTAGGCCAAGATACCATTGGCCAAGATGTGGACTCCTCCGCAATGGAAAGCACACCAGGATAATAACTAAACAACAAGCTATTAACTTGACGTAGAAAATCTGCCGCTTCTAAATTTTCTCGACCACCATATTCGTTAGTCAACCATTCTCCTGGTTTTCGGCAGTAGTCAAGGTAAAGCATGGAAGCGACCGCATCAACACGAATTCCGTCAATGTGGTATTTATCAAACCAGAACAGGGCATTAGCCACTAGGAAATTACGGACTTCATGGCGATTGTAGTTAAATACTAAAGTCCCCCATTCCTTATGTTCACCTTTGCGGGAATCAGAATGTTCATACAAGTGACTACCATCAAAGAATGCTAAACCATGTCCATCTTTGGGGAAGTGGCCAGGAACCCAGTCTACAATGACACCAATACCATTGTTATGGCATTCATCCACAAAGTACATGAAGTCTTCAGGTGTACCAAAACGGGAAGTAGGCGCAAAATAACCAGTTACTTGATAACCCCAAGAACCATCAAAGGGATGTTCGGCAATTGGGAGGAGTTCTAAATGGGTATATCCTAATTTCTTGACGTAGGGAATGAGTTTGTCTGCTAGTTCCCGATAAGTCAGAAACCGAGCGCCGGGTTTTAGTTCAGAAACGACAACTACGGCTTCAGTTTCTCCATTGGGTAATTTGGCAGGTTCTGCACTAGCAGCGTGTAACCAAGAACCTAAATGGACTTCGTAAACGGAAATGGGTTGACTCAAGGGGTCACTGTGTCGCCGCTTTTCCAGCCAGTCTTCGTCTTTCCAGGTGTAGGAATTTAAGTCAGTAACAATAGATGCTGTTTTTGGACGGGGTTCTTGCTGGAAACCGTAAGGATCAGATTTTTCGTAAATATGTCCTTCAAAATTTTTGATTTCGTATTTGTAATGTTCTCCTACACCTATTTCGGGAATAAATAATTCCCAAATGCCTGTGTGTCCTTTCCGCATCTGGTGTTTGCGTCCATCCCACAGGTTAAAATCTCCCAATAAGGAAACGTTGCGGGCATTGGGGGCCCAAACGGCAAAATAAACGCCTTTGACACCATCTACTTCTGTGGTGTGCGCTCCTAATTTTTCGTAAATGCGGTGATGGTTGCCTTCACTAAATAAATGTAGATCAAATTCTGTTAAGTGGGCAGAACGGAAAGCGTAGGGATCATTAACTACCCGCTCATGTTCTCCTTCTTTAATGCGTAACTGATAATTTTTTAGTTCTGGGGTTTCAATGGTGCATTCAAAAAAGTGTGGATTATGCACTGTATCCATTGGGTATTCTTTCCGTTCCTCTGGAACTACTACCCACGCAGCGCTGGCATTTGGGAGATAGGCTCGCACAGCCCAGACAGTTTTACCATTTTGCTCGATGAGATGAGAACCCAGAATTTCAAAGGGATCGTGATGTTGATTGCCAACAATGCGATTAACCTGTTCAGGGGCGACTGTGGTTGTGGACATGAAGCTACCTATGTGATATATGGTGATTAACTAAATCTACTTTTTAACTATTCATATTCTTGCATCTTTGTCGCCACTGTCAGTTGTCAGTTGTCAGTTGTTAGTTGTCAGTGGTCATTGGTCATTGGTCAGTGGTCATTGGTCATTGGTCAGTGGTCATTGGTCATTGGTCAGTGGTCATTGGTCATTGGGAAAATTCTTTCTCCCCCTGCCTCCCC
>NZ_LJOU01000147.1:0-9336 GCF_001672085.1 Anabaena sp. AL93
CCCTACCTCCCCTACCCCTGAATTTTGCTGGATGTGGCTTGAAATGTGACAATTTTCCAAGGGTCAATATTTTTATTTACTTGCTTTGTTGCGGAAAGTTTGATATTATTTTCTAATAAATCAGTTGGTTTTTCTAGATTTAGAATCTCGCTTTGCAAAGATAATTCTGCTGTTTGTCCATGACATTCATAAAAGCGAAGAATGAATTTTTGGGGATCATTTTCACTGGGTTTGAGTGCCATTAAGATTAAATTATCTGCTGATAAGGTGAGAAAACTTTGGCTTTGACAAGCGTTCAATCTAGATTGATAATTGACTGGGTTTACTAATACCTGAAAAGGAACATTCAACTCATAACCACGTTTGACGGTTTCTGCTTCTTCCCAACTGTCTAAATGGGGATATAAACTGTAGGTAAATTCTTGTATCCCTCTATCTGCCTGGGAGTCTGGCCAATGGGAACTTCTTAGCAAGGTGAGGCGTAGTTGGTTAGGTTTGGCATCGTAACCATATTTACAATCATTAAGAAGACTGACTCCGTATTTTCCGATCTTTGTATCTGTGGTTAAATCTGCCCAATGTAATGCGGGGACTTCCCATTTTGCCTTTTCTGCGGGGGTTTGGGGATTTGTGGGACGATGAATAGCACCGCAGGGAATTTCATAAGTGGCAAATTCGGCTTGGAGGTTGAGAGGAAAGGCTGTTTTAACTAATACGTGATTTTCTTGCCAATTTACAGTATTAGTTATTTTCAAAATTGGTGAACCGATTTCCAAGATGTAATCTTGACAAAATTCTGATTTTCCGAGTTGACGGACTACTCGCAACCGTTGTTGAATTTCTCCATATTCTTGCCATTGAATTAATTTTAATTGAGTTGGCGGTAGAGGTTTTGTGTTATAATCTGGGTCTATGTTCCAAGCATCCCAATATTGTCCGCTGTCCCTAAAGGCTTGAAGTTGATTTCCTGCACCGGTTAAAATTTCTCGTTGTTGGGTTCTGTCGAAGATGTTGGCTATATCTCCGGTTTCGGGGTTGATTTGAATTTGCAAATATTCGTTTTCTAATATCCAGTTTTCGGGGAATGTTTTGGGTTGGGGGGAAGATGGAGAAAGCCAGAAAATGCTGTAACCTATAGATGGTATGGTTGCGAAAAATAATAAGGTTGAGTTTTCGCTGTTTTGGGAGAGGATTTCTGTTCCTTGAATATCAGAAATTTTCCAGGTTGGGTAATCTGTGGTGATGATTTTTGATAAGTCAATGGTGACAACTTGGGAACGTTCCCAGTTGAGTGAGTTAAAAATTATGACGGGGATGCTCTCAGGGTTGGGAGGTTGTGGTATGTTGATTGTGGAAGCGATCGCTTTTAATGAGTCTTCTAGTATTTTCGTTCCTAATTTTTCTACTGCTTCCCATTCCCATAAAGCGTCTGCGTAAACTTGGGTAATGGAAGAACCGGGGAGAATGTCGTGAAACTGGTTAAATAAAACTTTTTTCCATGCGGTTTCTATTTCTGTTTGCGGAAATTCTGCACCACAAAGGATATTTGCTAAAGTTGCGAATAATTCAGCACTATATAATAAATGTTCAGATTTGCGATTCCAGCGTTTTTGGTCTGCGTGGGTAGTATAACATCCTCGGTGGAATTCTAAATAAAGTTCGTCTTCCCAAACTGGTAAGTTTTGAGTTGATGATTTTATGTCGTTGAGGTATTTTTCGGAAGTTGTAAATTCTAACTTGGGGAAAATTGGGGAATGTTCCCACCGTCGCGCGGTTTCTAGCATATCACGGGTTGGACCACCACCATGATCACCGACTCCGGGAAGCCAAAGAGAATTGTGTAAACCTGTTTGAGTTTTCCAGTCACAAGCGGACTTGGTCATTTTTACAGGTTCGATGGTTTCGCCGATAGGTGCGGACATGAAACTTAATGTTTGACTGCCATCGGGCGATCGCCACCAAAATAAGTCATAA
The DNA here is from genome assembly GCF_001672085.1 of Anabaena sp. AL93. Classification (NCBI taxonomy): domain Bacteria; kingdom Bacillati; phylum Cyanobacteriota; class Cyanophyceae; order Nostocales; family Nostocaceae; genus Anabaena; species Anabaena sp. AL93. Next base: position 1,975 of record NZ_LJOU01000147.1, read on the forward strand.
TCAAATTTAGTTGTATCATTCCAGCGGAGTTTCTGAGTTACAAAGGACTCAATTCCTGCATTTGCAAAAAATTGGGGTAAGGTCGCACAAAAACCAAAGGTGTCGGGAACCCAAACCACAGAAGATATTTTTCCGAACTTCTGGAGAAAATACCTTTGTCCATATAATAACTGACGCACTATAGACTCACCAGCAATTAAATTTAAATCCGGTTCTACCCAAAAACCACCTAAAACTTCCCATTTTCCTGCTTTAACTTGATTTTGAATTTCTCGAAACAAGTCGGGACGATTTTCCTCTACCCAAGCATACAACGCCGGTGTGGTATGACAGAAAATCAATTCGGGAAAATCCTGTTGCAGTTTTAAAGCTGACTCAAAAGTATTTTGTGCTGCTTTCCAAGTTTCCTCCACAGGCCATAACCATGCTAAATCTAAATGTGCATGACCTAATAAATTAATTTTATATTTTTGAGCGTTGATAAACTCAGCTAAACTCAAATAAGTTTGTCGCAAATTCAGCAGATATGTTTTCCAATCTTGATTTTCTGCGTCTTGGCGATTTGTAACTTTCTCAACTTCCCCAGCTAAACTTAGTAACTTTTCTGGTGCGAAGTTTTGTAAAAGAATTTCCGTAACTGCTAATTCATCAGCAATAAAACCAGCATCAGGATTATCATAATCTGTGGACTCAAAAATTGCAAGCGATCGCATCAACGCCCCATCACAATGTCCCGGACTCACCAACCGCAAAGCTATGGTAAACTCTTCTCCAGGGGTTACACTTGGACTCAGCAACACTCGCGGGGAAGAATCAAACAAATCCCCCGTCAATACTAACTTACCATTAACATACACTTCTGCTAAATCTGCCCACCATACCAACGCCAAACGCAAAGACAAACTTGTTAACGGAAAATTGTGTAAATGTTCAGGAACAGAAAATTTTTGTCCTAACCATAATACCCGTTTTCCCCCCGTCCAAGAAACATGAGCTTTTTCATTTAGTTCCACAGGTTGCCAATCAGTTAAACTAAATGGGATAAAATCAGTAACTACCTCGTCAGTTTCCTGATTTTGCCAGCTTGACTGGATATCAACCTGACAACAAGAACGCAAATTTTCAATTGCTGTTGATATAGATTTAGTATTTAATGAGGATACAGGAAGAGTCATATTTCTAATAAAATAATATACAGCAGGAGTCAGGAATGAAAGTGCTTTGATTTTCAGATTGTCTCTCATGCAATTCCCAATTACCATAAATGTCAATAATTGATATTGCTGAAAATTCATAGGTTTGTGGGAATCTCTTAACAATCCAAAATTAGGCGTTGCTGAACTAAGGTATGAAATTCCCAAATTAAACCTTTAAAACTCTGACCTTTGCGTCTACTCTTCGAGATCACGAAGCGTGATTGCGCCTTTGCGTGAGACTAAAATTCATACCCTTAATCAGCAACACCTAAAGCCTTTAATTGACGATAACCTCCACCCTACAAATTACACATAATTACCATGTCTTCCGATTCCTCCAATCGCTATCAAAGCAAACTCTTCAACTTTGTCTACCAGCATTCTCGACGGTTGACACAAACACTGGAAAACACCTTCAAGAATTTGCAACTTGCTACTGGTTTGGGTGTAGGTTCTCTACTTTATCCACTTTACCAATTATGGCAACAAAATGGCACAGTCAAAAAATTACAATCAGCAACTCCTCCTACCAGTGATGCGCCAATTCAAATTATATTAGATGTTATCAAAAATCTTCCTCCCGGAGAGACTGATATACCAACTTCCTCACAAACAAATCCTCTCACATTGTTAGGATCTTTGTGGAAGAAAATTTTTCCTCGTCCAAATTCTCCAACTCCAGAAAGTACCCTGCAACAGCATATACCAACAGTACAGGGAATTGCCATAGAATTGCAAACCCGTAATTTAGTATTAGTAAGCGCAGATAATCGTATTTTCGATGTTTTCACACCGCAGCAAAACGTCAAATTAGCAGATAGAATTAATAGCGAAATTAGTGAATATCGGTATTCTTTACAACTAATTGCTCACCAACAACAACAATTATTACCCAAAATTGATGGTCTTTTGAATAAGTTAACTGATGATCATCCCATCATAGCACAACAACCTCTCCTCAGTCCCCTGAAACCTTTTGGATTTCTCGATCAATTAATTGCTAATTTAGAAACTACGGCTTTAGTCCCCGTCCAAAAACATAGTCAGGAAATCGTCAAAAATTTCCAAAGTCAAGTTAATGATTTAACTATTAATCATGATCACTTAAAACCTCAGCAACAAAGTATTTCTAATTTAATTTTAGCCGCGATAAACTACTTTTTTGTTGTCAGAAATACTTATCAACTTGACTCAAATTCTTCTGGAGAAACCCCACAAAGTAAACCTGATTTTGAAAAGATAGTATCAGCAAACAATCAGTTAAATATTGGGGATACTTCAGAAGATACCTGGTTAACATGGAATGATTTATTTGGTAATACCCCCACCAATATTGAAGAATTATCTGATAATAATGATGTCAATAAACTACCGCAATCTCAAATAAGATGGGGATTACCGAGAATTCGGACTACAATGGGTCAAAAACCACCTCAACCGAAAAACGACGAATTTACCCAAACAGGCAGTCAAACCAGCCAAGAATTTAATTTTAAGCCAGACTGGATTGATATTTCCGCCACCTCATTAGGCTATGAAAAACACCCATTAGAACAAATTCTGGAATGGTTAGATTATTCTATATTATGGATAGAACAAATATTAACAAACATGATTTATTTTTTCAGAGGTTTATTGTTAGGGAGATAAATGGAAAATCATATCCCCGACTTCTTTGAGAAGTCGGGGATCTAAAATCCGCTAAAATTCTACAATTACTGGTGTATGGTCACTGGGTTGAACTAACTTTCGCGGTTCAATATCAATAATACAACTTTGAGCGCGTTCATACAAGATTGGTGTGAGATAATGGTGATCTATTCGCCAACCTAAATTACGCTTAAAAGCAGCCGTGCGATAATCCCACCAACTATAATTTTCCCCTTCGCTGTTGAATTTACGAAAAGCATCTGCAAAACCTACATTCAGAACATCTCGTAAAGCTTGACGTTCTAATTCCGATGCCATGATGTGATTATCTATTTTTACTTTATCATTAATATCTATATCTTCTAGGGCAATATTAAAATCACCACACAGAGAAATAGCTGGATTTGATAATATTAACGTCTGTAAATATTCTTTCAGTATTTTTAACCAGCCTAACTTATATTCATACTTTTCGCTACCAATAGATGAACCATTGGGAACGTAAAGATTAACAATTCTTACGCCCTCAATTACACCCGTAATCACCCGTTTTTGTTCATCCCATGCTGATTCTAGACCTGGTAAAATAGGACTAAAACCTACACTTACATCTATCAACGGTTGACGACTAATTAAAGCCACGCCATTGTAAGATTTTTGCCCGGAAATATACGGATAATAGCCTAAATTTGTAAATGCGAGACTAGGAAAGTCCTGGTCTATAACTTTGGTTTCTTGTAAACACAAAACATCAACCGGATTTTCTGTTAACCAATTGATAACCTGTTCTAAACGTGTCCGCACAGAATTCACATTCCAAGTAGCAATTTTCATGAGTTATTGATTAAAATGATCGCAAAATAATGGTGAAGCATTTATTCGGTAAAAATTAGATATTTATGATCCCCCAGATAGATGAACAAGGTCTATACTAGTTTATAGTTTAATAATGTTCTCTGGATTTTTCATGTTTCGATAAAAAAATGAGTTTGTGAAAATCTTTTAAAAATCTGTTAATTTAGCATTTATTGATAGTTTTTTACCCCCATTTTCTCCAAATTGGAGGATTCCGAATGGGAGAATAAAGGGCTGGAAAATGAACGTCATTAAATCAAGCATAAAAGTAGAAGTTGGGATTGTTTTTAATGGTGATGTCGAGATCAATCATAACATTGCCAGGGTTGAATTTTTTGAAAGGAGGACATTTTATGAGTATCATAGTTAACACCTGCCCCTGCTGTGGCGGTTCGGTTCTGCGTCATGTTCGCCATCATGAGGTTTATTGGTTTTGTCTGTCCTGTAGACAAGAAGTACCAGTTTTAAGTATCAATGATGGATCTAATCCCCTATCTAAGCGAGAAACCCGTAATCAAGAAGTTTTACCGCAAACGGCGTTGAGTTCTTGAATTTGTCCAGGAAAGATCGCTAATTAGCATAAATTTAGGTAAAATCAGAAATTGCTAATTTTAAATACAAAATATATGCCGATATCATTGAGTATGGTATAAAACCGTATTTAAGTGATTTTGATAGCGTGGTTAAAGCCATACTTCTTTTTTATGGGTGAAAAGTTTTGTTAGCAGCACTACTCTACGGACAAGAGGATTTACGCCTAGAACGAGTTCCTGACCCGACTCCCGCAGCCGGCGAGGTGGTGATTCAGGTGGAAGCAGCCACTACTTGTGGTACGGATTTGAAGGTGTGGCGACGGGGTGGCCATGCTAAAATGTTGACACCACCCACACTGTTTGGCCATGAAGGTGCAGGACGGATTGTGGCTGTCGGTGCTGGGGTGACGAATTGGCGGGTAGGCGATCGCGTGGTGGCAAATAATTCTGCACCCTGCATGAAATGTTTCTTTTGTCAACGCCAAGAATATTCTTTATGTCCCCATTTAACTTGGAATAATGGGACATTTGCAGAATATCTGAAAATTCCTGCTCCCATAGTTAGGCATAATTTATTACCAGTTCCTGATCATTTGCCCCTAGTATTAGCGGCGATGACTGAACCTTTAGCTTGTGTATTGCATGGTATCAGCCGTTGTGGTGCTAAACCCGATGACAAAGTAGTGGTTTTGGGTGATGGGGCGATTGGCTTGATGTTTGTGGCAGTATTAGCGAAATATACTGAGGTGATATTGTGGGGAGGGAATAATCAACGGTTAGAAATTGGTGAAAAGCTGGGTGCAGCCAAGACTTTTAATTATCATCAAGTTACGGATATTGCCAATACAGTTAAGGAATTAACCGCTGGTTGGGGTGCAGATGTCGTGATAGAGGCTACTGGTGTACCGAGTGTCTGGGAAACTGCGATCGCTTGCGGTCGTCCTGGTGCAACTATCAATTTATTTGGTGGTTGTCCAAGAGATACTACAATTACTGTGAATACCGAACAATTGCACTATAGTGAACTTACTCTCAAAGGCGTATTTCACAATACACCAGAATATGTAAAGGCTGCCTTATTACTCATCGCCAGTGGTACAATTCCTTTTGACTTGCTCATTAGTGAACACCGACCTTTACAGGATCTAGAACAGGTATTTATAGATATGAAGGCGCGGAAAGTCATTAAAGTAGCAATGGTTTGACAGTGAAAATTCCGACGCACCCTAATTTATCTAAAAAATGCTCAAACAATCCTTACTGAAATTATTGATTTTACCTTGCTCACTGATACCTTGGTTATCAGTGGAAATGCTGCTAAATTCTCCCGGACAAGCCCTACCTGGAGACAGTACAGGAGATGTACTCTCATGGATTAAAGCCCATCCCACACTACAGCCAAAACCGGGAGAACGATTATTTATTAGTAAAAGTGATACAGCGGCTCAAAGATTTACCTTCCAAGCCTCCGTATTACCTCCTGGTAGAGTAACATTTACTAAAGACCACATCACAATTCGCACTGAACGTATGACTATGTTCGATGCTGTTAATGGCATCACATTACAACGTTTGGAAGAGTCTTTACGAGTAATTTATAGTTTAGATGTGTATCAAGATTACAATGAGGCTCAAATTGTCTATCAATATCCTAATCAGACTACTATTAATACATCTAGACTAGCAAAGACACCAACGCGAGAAGCTTTACAGGGAGAATTACGGATAGGCGATCGCTATGGGTATTGGGTAGAAATTGCCCAACCCAAGGAAGGTAAAGCCATCATCGGTAAAATCACAGTGTTACTCAAAGCCGATTTAGATAAATTAGAAACAGAATTAAGAACCCGCTAATTTAGGAGGAGTCAGGAGGAGAAAGGAGGAAAAAGAAGAATAAAGGAGAATAAGGCAGGAGTTTTATTATCAATGGGAGTTAATAACCATCTTGGTGGTTGTTATATTTCGCAATCATAAAGTTTGCCATGTACCAGAAAAAATACTTTCAGCCCCCAAAGAAATACGGACTAAATCCTCATTAAGCAGGGGAGGCCAGTCCACACCTGCCTTTCGTCCCGCAGCAAAGAATCTTTGCGCCTTTACAGCCAACTGATATAAAGCAAAAGCCAATTCTCTGTCTAAGTTTGGTGCTGTTTTTAAAGCTTCAAATACCACCTTTAAAGCTAACAAGGTGGAAGTAACTTGACCAGGAACAGGAGGTTTACCTTGTTGTAAACGACTTAACAGAGTATCTGGATTATCTAAACTGTTTGTTTGGTCTATGAGTAGTTTCCGGGCTATTTCGTAGTTCATACTTCTAACTAGGGTTTGCTGAAAAAGTGGTCTGTGAGGGCAGGGAACAGGGAACAGGGAACAGGGAACAGGGAACAGGGAATAGTTTCAACTATCTGGATATCCTCAATTTTCCAAATCTGACAAAGAGAAATCCACAAAAAAGATGATCCTAGTGCTTACGCATTGACAAAGTTTTCTAAATATGTAATGTGGATTTTATCTCTTGTAGGGTGCGTCAGACCCAATAATTTGGTAAAAAACAGATTTCCTCTATCTGACGCACCCTACTCAATAGGTTATTCCCAAAGCCGAAAACGACGCAATTTCGTTCATTCATATGATGGTAAGTTAGTGAGCGTGCGTAAGTCCTAGGAGACTTCCAAGAAATAAATTATCCTAAGAAACGAACCACAGAGGCACAGAGTACACAGAGAGAGAATTTCTGCATCAGTTTTGGGACATTTTTTTATTTGGAAGTCTCTAGATCCAATCTTGTGGGGTGTGGGATAGGCATCTAGCCCAGGAAGGTTGCAATTTTTCCCTAGAATAGTTTATTATCCTGATTTTGGTGTTTTTTTGGGAAAAAACTCAGTATCAATGCCTATTCCCTAAACTCTAAGCTGTCACACATTTAAATTGTTGCTTGAGACAAGGGAACGGGGAACAGGGAACGGGGAACAGACAAGAGTTTGATGGCTTACAGCGATTTCCAATCTTATGAGGTACATCTTAGCCCCCTCATCGCTTGCGGGGAGGGGGTTGGGGGCGGGGTTCTTGTTCCGGGTTTGATGACAATTTGCTGTAATAAGGGTTTCGCGGATTTTTATCACAAAAAA
>NZ_LJOU01000148.1:0-9247 GCF_001672085.1 Anabaena sp. AL93
CTCCATATAAGTATCTGTTACCATGTTCTCATTTTTCTGTTGATTTAAAACGTTTTTTTAGTTTTTTATAGTCATTGAGGATAAAGCTTTCAATGATTCTGGACTAGGTTTTCCATTACAATCACCTCAGAATCAAAATTTCGTACTTAGTCGTTTTATTGACTATATATCTGCTTTAATAGTAATTATTCCTATTTAGCCTCAATAAATTTTAATCACCCCTCACAGGTATTAGTTCTTATGTACTAAATATATCGGTTTTCTTGGGGTGTGACACTTGGGGGTGCGGAATGTGGGATTTATAATTTATTTACAAGCACGACTTACGCGAAATATCTTTCAAATCCTCATTTCTCTGTGACCTCTGTGCCTCTGTGGTTCGTTATTCCATGAATCTTGCGTAAGTCCTAACAAGATAAAAAAGAAGTCGGGGATCTTATTTATCGTTCCCAAATTAAGTTCATTGCCTTTTTTATGATCTCTTCTTGTTGGACTAATTTGCTTAATTCTTCTGCTTCATGTTGACCTTCAAAAGCTTCAATTGCTGCTTTTTCTAAGGCTAAATCATAAGCATCTTCTAGGGTTTCTGCTAATTCTGTTTCACTCATGTAAGTTCCTTTCGCTTTTTCACGGGAATTACTGCGTTGAATTTGTTTGACAGAATTGCGAATAGAAAAATTCCAAGACCTAGTGGTGCGGTTTTCAGCAGCTTGTTTAATTAGGTGTAGAAGTAAAATGATGCCATAGCTAAATATTTTATTCAGTTTATCAGATTTGCTCATTTCTTCTAATTCTTCGACAATTAACAAGGCTTCCGTGATATTGCCTTGGTGCAGGAGTTCTTTGAGTGTAAGTAGTTCTTCCATGTGGTTGATTTTCCTAATTTTTCATCGCTAAGGTTAATCCGTCGGCTATGGGAACTAAACTCAAGGTAATTCGGGAATCTTCATGTAATTTGCGGTTTAAAGCCCGAATTTTATTAGTTTGATTATCCTGTATTTCTGTTTCTGCAACTTTACCTGACCACAACACATTATCAATGGCAATTAGTCCACCGGGACGAATTAATTCAAGACATTGCTCATAATAATTATTATAGTTACCTTTATCAGCATCAATAAAGGCAAAATCAAATGTTCCCGCTTCCCCTATCACTAATAACTTATCTAATGTTTCCAAAGCTGGGGCAATATGCAAATCAATTTTATCAGCGACTCCCGCTTGTTGCCAATAACGTCGAGCTACACTGGTATACTCTTCACTAACATCACAGGCGACTATTTTACCATCTGCGGGTAAAGCCAAAGCTACTACTAAGGAACTATAGCCAGTAAATACACCAACTTCTAAGGTTTTTTTTGCTCCTATTAACTTAATTAATAATGCCATAAATTGTCCCTGTTCAGGAGCTATTTGCATGATAGACCTGGGCATTTCAGCAGTTTCTTGACGCAGTTGGGTTAAAATAGCTGGTTCGCGGAGGGAAATTGAAAGCAAATAATCATATAGGTTTTGTTCTAAACCCAGAGTCTGTTTTGACATGATTTATATTAATTATTTTATGATAGTTCTTCCTTATCAATTTTATGATAACAAATTTAAAATCAAATGTCAACCCCCAAATCCTCCAAAATCCCAACAAACAATCATTAAACAACATCCTGAAAAATCCCAACTTCCCACAAACAATCATCCAACAACATCCTGAAAATCCTTAAATCCTAATTCAGACAAAATCATCTCCAAAATCCCAACAAACAACCATTAAACAACATCCTGAAAAATCCCAACTTCCCACAAACAATCATCCAACAACATCCTGAAAAATCCCAACTTCCCCACAAACAATCATCCAACAACATCCTGTAAATCCTGAAAATCCTGGATATCCTGATTCAGACAATTTTACCCCTTGACAAAGTTCTCAGTTTCGACTATGCTTATGTTATAGGTGGAAAAGTACGCCTCCATATATATAAGGTTTCCACATCCAGTATTTGTCTGAAAAAATTCCGCCTAACTGCGAGGCAAGGGAAAAGAAAAAAGAGCAGAGGGCAAAAGAGCAAGAGTATAAAGGGCTACTAAGTTCTCGCCGCACCACTACATACAACCCGAAAACCAAAAGCGTTGTAGTCGCTGACGAGGCGGTAGCTGCCGCGACAAGCAGAACGGCAATCTTCAGGCTCGAAGCACCACGAACCACCGCGCAGCGTCTTTTTATCGCTTCGACTAATCAAAGCACTGCCATTTATAGGCGCGTTTATATAATTCTCCTCCCAGTCATCTTCGCACCATTCCCACACATTTCCGTGCATATCATACAAACCAAAAGCGTTAGGGGGAAAAGTTCCTACATCTGTGGTTTGTTCTCGATATTTCCCTTTCCGTGCAGCAGCGTAGGCATAGTTACCATGATAGTTTACCAAATCTGGGGTAATACTTTCACCAAAATAAAAAGGTGTCGTTGTTCCCGCCCTACAAGCATACTCCCATTGTGCCTCACTGGGTAACTTATAGTTTTTACCTGTTTTTTGGCTTAACTTTTGACAAAATCTAGCTGCATCATTCCAACTCACTTTTTCAACAGGGCGATTAGCACCTTTGAAGCGAGCAGGGTTTTTTCCTATGATAGCTTGATATTGTGCTTGAGTCAAAGGATATTTACCGATAAAGAAGCTGGGAACAGTAACTTGATGTTGGGGACTTTCACTATCTCTTCTTCCCTCTTCATTTTCCGGTGAACCCATGTAAAATGTTCCTGCGGGTATTTCCACCATTTCCAACTTCACCCCATTTCCCAAATCTTCGACAAAGTAATTTGCTGAGTGGTTGAGTTTGTTGATAATGCTTCCTTTCTCGTTGGTTGTGACAATTTCAAAAGTGAAAGTTTTCAGGTTAGTTAAAAACCTCTCTCCCAACCTCTCTCCTACAAGGAGAGAGGCTTTAATATCCCCCTTCTCTTGTAGGGAAGGGGGGTTAGGGGGGTTAGGTTTTTTATTTGTTTGAATACCTAAATATTTAAACCATTCTGTAATAGACTGAGGACGGTTTTGATAATCTAACTCCATTCCCTTGAGAATAGCATCATTTACCTTTTGACTAATTTGAGAATTGTATTTTTGCGGTGGTTCAATCGCCATTTTTATATCTAGCATTATCTTAGCATTCAGATAAGGACTAGGCAGAGGAATGAAAGGAGGTTCATCAACGGCGATAATTACATATAATGTCGCAGCTAAAGCATAGATATCTAAAGCCGGAGTGAAATTACTTCTATTTTCAAATTGTTCAGGTGGTGCAAAAACCGGAGTTTTGGCATTTGTTAAACTCATCAATTCCGCAAAATTGACTTCTCTAGCTAAACCAAAATCAATTAATATGGCTTTATTGTCAGATTCTCGCAGTAAAATATTCGCAGGTTTAATATCTCGGTGCAGATAATTACGATTATGAATATAACTTAAAGCCTCGCCAATTCCTTTAATAATTTCTAAACCCGCACTTTCACTAAAAACACCATTCGCATATAAATATTGTTCTAAATTTTTGCCTTTGACATATTCCATCACCATACAAGATAAACCATTTTCTTGAAACAGTTCAGGATACACTTTGACAATGTGAGGATGATCAAAGGTAGCTAATACCATCGCTTCGGTGTTAAACTTGTCCTGTTCCTCTGCTAAAAATTCTGCAAAACCTTCTGTATTCCCATATTTATCTCGATAGCGTTGTTTCAAAAAGGAGACATTGAGGCTTTTGATAGCTACTTGTTTTTTGCGTTTATGATCTTGCGCTAAATAGGTAATACCAAATCCTCCCTGTCCTAGAGTATCAATAATTTCGTATTGTCCTTTTTTCAGTAGTTGCCCTGGGGTAAAATAAGCCATAATAAAATTTAAATTGTCTGAATCAGGATTTGAGGATTTACAGGATAAAGAGGAAAATAATTATATTGGTGGTTGAAAAGTCTATATATATGGGCGCACACTTTTCCACCTATAACATAAGGATAACTCAAGCTTTGAGCTTTGTCAGGCCTAAATTGTCTGAATCAGGATGTCCAGGATTTGAGGATTTTCAGGATAAAGAGGAAAATAATTATATTGGTGGTTGAAAAGTCTATATATATGGGCGCACACTTTTCCACTCATAACATAAGGATAACTCAAGCTTTGAGCTTTGTCAAGTCTTGATTGTCTGAATCAGGATGTCCAGGATTTCAGGATAAAGAGGAAAATAATTATATTGGTGGTTGAAAAGCCTATATATATGGGCGCACACTTTTCCACCCATAACATAAATATAGCTTAGTCTTTGAGATTTGTCAAGTCTTGATTGTCTGAATCAGGATGTCCGGGATTTGAGGATTTTCAGGATAAAGAGGAAAATAATTATGTTGGTGGTTGAAAAGCCTATATATATGGGCGCACACTTTTCCACCCATAACATAAATATAGCTTAGTCTTTGAGATTTGTCAAGTCTTGATTGTCTGAATCAGGATGTCCGGGATTTGAGGATTTTCAGGATAAAGAGGAAAATAATTATGTTGGTGGTTGAAAAGAACAGGAAAATCAGTTGTGTAATTAATTCCGTCTCATTACTTAACATCTATGGCGGTTCTCAATCTCTGCGCCTCTGCGCCTCTGCGCCTCTGCGTGCAAAAAATCATCCCATTACACCAAATCCAGGGAGTTTATGTAGAGATGTTGCAAAGATATAATTTTCTGAAGAAAGTGCTTATTCGCCCTCTAAAATTGAAGATTATTCTATAAACTTACTCGCGTCAGAGGAGGTATTCATGAGCCGTCCAATTATTCTGGGTATTGTTGGTGATAGTGCTGCTGGGAAAACAACTCTGACTAGAGGGATTGCTCAGGTACTCGGTCCTGAAAATGTGACTATTATATGTACAGACGATTACCACCGTTACGATCGCACACAACGGGCAGAAATCGGCATTACGGCGCTGCATCCTGATTGTAACTATCTGGATATCATGCAGCAACATTTATCGCTGTTACGGACAGGACAGGCGATTCTGAAGCCGGTTTACAGCCACTCTACAGGGACTTTTGAACCACCGCAATATATCAAACCCAGTAAATTTGTGATTATTGAAGGGTTACTAGGTTATTCTACCCGTGTAGCCCGTGATGCTTATGATGTTAAAGTCTATCTTGCCCCTCCTGAACCACTTCGCGCTGATTGGAAGGTAAAACGGGATACTCAAAAGCGCGGTTATACTCCAGAACAGGTATTAGCGGAGTTAGACAAGCGCGAACCAGATTCAGAAAGGTATATCCGTCCTCAGCGGCAATGGTCGGATATTGTGGTCAGTTTCTATCCTCCCAATGATGAAATTGATAACACCAATGGGCGCTTAAATGTGCGCTTGGTGCTGCGTCCTTCGATTCCCCACCCTGATTTTACGGAAATTATTCACGCTGGTCATAGTGATACCCAGTCGGCTATCCGCTTGGGACTGGATAGAGATATGGGAAAACCGGTGGATGTTTTAGAGGTTGACGGTCATGCAACTTTGGAACAGGTGAATAAAATCGAACGGATTATGTGTAATGATATGCCGTATTTAAATAATGTGTGCGATCGGGAAAGTAATCCAGAATTGGGTAAAATTGCAGGTACAACTGGAGAAACACTGCAAAGTTATCCTCTCGCCCTGACTCAGTTAATTATTACCTACCATATGCTCAAAGCTACGCAAATTTACCAGTAAGTAATTCCGGGTAGTATCTACAAAAATTAAAGATATTGTCAAAAAGGAATAATTGTGTCCACAAATAAGGGATAAATAATGAGTTAGCATTCAGCCCCCAGTTCTCAGCAATCAACCTGAAAATCTGAAATACAGGTAATTAAATGAATACCTCCTCTTCTTTGCTATTTGCTATTTCTGCTTTTCGCTGATAGCTGATAGCTGAATGCTATGACAATTATTCCCAATTCAAAATTCCCAATTGGTATGACTTATTGCCTGAGAATAGCCGACTTACCGGAAAATGAACGCCCCCGTGAAAGGTTAATGACTCACGGACCGAAAATTTTAGCTACAGCGGAATTAATCGCTATTTTGCTGGGTACTGGACAAGGCCCTGGTAAATTATCCGCAGTTGGTTTAGGGCAATATATATTACAGCAATTGGGTAAAGGTCAGTGTGACCCCTTAGCTGCTTTACGAAATGTCTCCCCCGCTGAATTAATGGAAATTCCCGGTGTGGGACCAGCAAAAGCGACAACTATCCTCGCTGCAATTGAATTGGGTAAACGGACTTTTTTATCTCGTCCTTCCGACGGAACAGTGATTGATAGTCCCATTGCTGCGGCTGCGGTGCTGAGTCAAGACTTGATGTGGCAAAATCAAGAAAGATTTGCCGTATTATTATTGGATGTGAAAAATAAGTTATTAGGCACAAAAGTGATTACAATTGGGACGGCGACGGAAACGTTAGCCTCCCCCCGTGATATTTTCCGAGAAGTCATTCGTCAAGGTGCTACAAGAGTAATAGTTGCCCATAATCACCCTTCTGGTAGTTTAGAACCCAGTGAAGCAGATATCGAATTGACTCGTCAATTATTAGCCGGGGCAGAACTGTTAGCTATTTCCATTTTAGATCATTTAATCTTAGGTAATGGCACTCATCAGAGTTTACGAGAAATTACAACTTTATGGGATGATTGTCCGCAAATTGATTGATATTTCTACCTTTTTTTCTACGTCTCCTAGTGCTTTCTCTGTGCGTGCATTGGGGTTTTTAGAACGGTTATTCATCCCCATCAGGTTCTAAATCTTCCTCTGTCAACTCCTGATGAGGAACAGCCGCGATAATTGCATCTATGACTTTACCTACTGGTAATATCTCTATACCAATTTCAGGAAATTTTGTGCCTTTAGGAACGATCGCTCTTTTAAATCCCAGTTTTGCTGCTTCCTTTAATCGTAGTTCCATTTGGGAAACCGATCGCACTTGTCCCCCTAATCCTACTTCTCCAATTAAGACTGTACCAGGATCAACAATGCGATCGCGGAAACTGGCAACTATGGCAACGGCAATTCCTAAATCTACTGCTGGTTCTTCTACATTTAATCCCCCCGCAGAAGCAACATAGGAATCTAATTTGGACATAGGAATACCCACACGCTTTTCTAATACGGCGAGTATTTGCACTAACCGATTATAATCTATGCCTGTACCTGCTCGGCGAGGGGAGGGATAACTAGTAGGGCTAACTAAAGCTTGTAATTCCACTACTATTGGTCTTGTTCCTTCACAAGCCACTACAATCGCTGTACCTGGAGCCGGATCATCACGATTGCCTAAAAATAGTTCAGAAGGATTATCAACTTCTCTTAATCCTTGAGACACCATTTCAAATATACCAATTTCGTGTGTTGCTCCGAAACGGTTTTTTACAGTTCTTAATAGGCGATGGGAGGCAAAGCGATCGCCTTCAAAATACAATACAGTATCAACTAAGTGTTCTAATACTCTCGGTCCGGCAATCGTGCCTTCTTTGGTAACATGACCAACAATTAACATCGTAATATCTTCATGTTTTGCCACCTTCATCAAGGCTGCGGTACATTCCCTGACTTGAGCCACTGAACCCGGTGCTGATGTCAAAGCTGGTAAAAATACGGTTTGAATACTATCTATTACTGCCACATTTGGCTTTAAAGAGTCTATTTCTCGTAAAATTTCTTCTAAATCCGTCTCTGGTAATATATATAGATCCGCGCCTATACTGTCAGGATCTATAGGTTGTTGAGGATTTGTCACTGGTGCTTGCGGATCTTTATTTTGATGATCTTCTGTGACGACAAGAGGAGGTTTGGACATTCCCAAGCGAGAAGCACGCAATTTTACTTGTTGTCCAGACTCTTCTCCAGTAATATAGAGAATACGATATTTTTGTGCTAATTGGTTAGATACTTGTAGTAGTAAAGTAGATTTACCAATACCAGGATCACCACCAATTAATACCATTGAACCGGGAACAACACCACCGCCTAAAACTCGATCTAATTCGCCATAACCGGACTCCCAACGAGCAATTTGGCGATCGCTAATTTGGTCAAAAGTCAGAGATGATCTAGCTTTAGCTGGTTTACCATGAGATTTACTATGACCTCCAGCTTGCCAATTTCCCACCCCACCCCGGCCAGGTATATCCCCCAGAAAAGAGCTAATATTCTGCTCAACTAAAGAATCGTAAGTGTCACAATTTGAACATTTTCCGAACCATTGGGAGAATTCCGCTGCACAATTACTACAGATATAAATGGTTTTTGGCTTTGCCATGCTTAAATTTTAGATAATAATCTTAATTTTTCATTAATTCTTGGAAAAAACCGAAATTTAATCGTAGTAATAGTTAGAGCTTTTTCCAAATCAATTCATGTAATGATATCTTAATATTATGATATTTAAAATTAATCATGAAAAATTTTAGTTAAGGAGCATGACAAAACTTGGAAAGTCATAAAGAAAAAATCCTAGTAGTAGACGACGAAGCCAGCATTCGTCGGATTTTGGAAACACGCCTTTCCATGATTGGCTACGATGTGGTGACAGCAGGAGACGGAGAGGAAGCTTTAGAAATATTTCGCAAAGCTGAACCAGACCTGGTAGTTTTAGATGTAATGATGCCAAAACTCGATGGTTATGGCGTTTGTCAAGAATTACGCAAAGAATCGGATGTCCCTATTATTATGCTCACCGCCTTGGGAGATGTCGCAGATCGCATCACCGGGTTAGAATTAGGTGCTGATGATTATGTCGTTAAACCATTCTCACCCAAAGAACTAGAAGCGCGGATTCGTTCAGTATTGCGACGAGTAGACAAAACAGGTGCAAACGGTATTCCTAGTTCCGGGGTAATTCATGTCAGCACCATCAAAATTGATACAAATAAGCGTCAAGTTTATAAAGGTGATGAGCGGATTCGCTTAACCGGGATGGAATTTAGCTTATTAGAATTGTTAGTCAGTCGCTCAGGTGAAGCTTTTTCCCGTTCAGAAATTCTGCAAGAAGTGTGGGGATATACTCCTGAACGCCATGTAGATACTCGCGTTGTGGATGTACATATTTCCCGATTACGGGCAAAATTAGAAGATGATCCCAGCAACCCTGAACTAATTCTCACCGCTAGAGGTACTGGTTATCTTTTCCAACGCATCCTAGAACCGGGAGAAGAGTAGGCAGGGGGGCAGGGGGCAGGGAG